>JAHIVS010000050.1 GCA_018816605.1 Pseudomonadota bacterium | reverse complement strand
CTTTCTGTTTAAGCTCATCTATTGATTCACGAGTATTATCAACATTCAAACTGATCAACATAATTCCTTCTCCTTTTTCTTCAATAAATTTTGCGACATCTCCATCAGGTGAAGTTGATTCCATCAATTCAAAGCCGACATCTCCTAACCAATATCTTACCACTTTAATCTTTTCAAATTCATCAACATATTCGACATCTGGTTTTGATTTGCCTAATACTGGGCCCCATACCTTTTGAGCTTCTTCAAGGTCTTTTACCGCAATAGATATATGATCGACACCGTTAATTTTCATTAGGCCTCCTCTTTTTATAAGGTTATTAGGATATCCTCTCATTAAATTTTTATATCATACCCATAAACCGGGTGTAACCCACTTAAATAAAAATTAATCCCCAAGTTAATTCCCTTGAGGATGTTAAAAATGTTGTTTACCAGCCGGATGCTCTATTAATTAGATTGTGCAACATTTCAGCGGTTGGATGAAGATATCTGGAACTTATTGTTTTCTGAGTGTCTCCCAATAACCGGGCAACATGATCCAGATCCATCCTAAAATTGTAACGCAAATTTGTTGCAACATAATGTCGGAAGGTATGCGGTCCTCTTCCATCACCCTTTGTTTTAAGGCCAAGGTCTTTAAGCATGTTGTCGATAATTTTGTAAATCATATTTTTCCCTGGAAATATTTTTTTGAATGAATCTTTTTCAGGGTCAGGAAAAGATGCTTCCAGATGCTTGTCTAAATAAATTGCTGTTTCAGCAGTGAAAAAAACCGGCCTGGGTGTAGTTTTTGACCAGTACAAAAGGATAGCTTTTTCTTTGAATTTTATATCACAAACACAGATGTTGGCAATTTCATTAATTCTGGCCCCGGTTTCACACATTAATCGAACAAGCAGGTGATTCCGGATATGATTGATCTTGAACATGTAAGTTTTACATTTTGCAATATCTTCGCCAGAAAACCATCTTTTTTCATGTTTCAAATCAAAGGCTTGTTTGGCATGCCGAGGAATTTTATATGTATGCTTGATATGATACTCATGGAAAGTGAATAAAAGTTTTGTGATGGTCAAATAAGATTGAATCGTATGCGCTGATACTTTTTTGTCCCTGAGGAACCCACCAAAATCATCCATATGATTCGTGAATTTTTCATTGAGATTATCAATTCTCTGCTCTTTGCAAAAAGGTAACAATTTTCTCCTGATGACAGCATTATACAATGCTTTTGTGCTGTCTGCTAAAGCCATTGTGTTTTGAGAATTGAAATACTGGTTTATCTGAGATTCAACTTCTGATAAATACGAAATAAACATTTCATGCCCTCCTTATAAGGTATGTTTTTGTTTGGGCTCTGTTTGATATGGCAGTATCTTTCAGGGCCGGTCTATTTGTATATTTGCTGAATTTAATCAAAAAAAATAGAGAGTACACATTACCAATTTGTCTGGTGGAAATATTAAAAATAATTTTCGGAAATATGATGAATTTATATTATCAACTTTAATGTGGAAGAATGGCTTATGATATCGCTTCTGGTTCATATTGTTGAATGCCCAGCAGCAAAATATTCTTTTCCTCAACCACAAGATAGAGTCAGGTTTTAATTAAAAATCAGAAAAATGCCCCTGCTATTCTACAATTTTTGAAAGCCTTTAAGATCGAGGGCTATAGCCATTATTCTACTGTTTCAATTTTATTTTTTATCTAGCACTTCACGTATCTTTTGGGCAAGATCCTTCATCACAATAGGCTTAAATAAAAAACCCTTAATACCCAATGATGCCGCCCTTTCTTCAGACATGTTTTAACTGAACCCTGTGCAAAGCAATACAGGAATATCAGAACGTATTTTAACTGGTCAAATGAAGTACTCCTGGTTCTTTAAACATTCTTGACCGTTGCTCCAGAAGATTGGCTATATAATCACAGGAGAATGCAGAAAATGAAAATGCATCTTCAATGGCCAGGGCAACTTTTTCTTTTGGGTAAATTTCAGCCAGGGCAACGATTTGCCGGATATGGTGGAACGGATTCATCCGGCGCTGTTCCAGTTGCTGATAATATTCCTGAGACTTGTCAGACAAAGTTAAAAACCGCATGAATATCTTTTGATCCCGGGCTTTTTTTCTTTGGGCTGCAGGCTTGATTTTTCTTCATGGAACATATCAACAGGTCTTTTACCGGTCTCGCGATGGGTTCTGACATTGGCAATCGTATCCAGCCAGTTTTGTGCTACAGGTTCCATGATCTTAAAATTAGGGATAGAAAGACTATTCAAAAGATTCTTTTTAACGTACCCGACACCATTTTCAACCACACCTTTTTCATTGCCCTTGCCCACATTGCAGGGTACGATTTTGAACCCATAATGCTGTGCAAAATCCATGTAATGACAAAAAAACTTAGCCTGCGGGTAGTCGATCCCACACGGACTGTGCCATATGACCCCCAATCCGCCTGGGCACATTCACCCGGTGCAAAAACCAGTTCTAAAAATGGTTTTATTCTGGGAGGACGGACTTTTCTTACATAATCTTCTACTATTGTTATACCGCCAGGAAAACCATGTTCTTTTATTTGTTGAAAAATCTGTCTTGCAGTATATGGGTGACTTTCAACCATCTGAATAATATTTTTCTTAAAAGAGTCCTATTTGCTTGCTCTAAGCTCAATCCGGCAGAGCGGGCGTTACAAAAGAAACGAACCTCCTAATTCAAACTCTGCTATCAGTACCGGGAGTATCTTTACAAACCATAGGAACTTGTGCATTCTGTCCCCCCGAAAACCCAACCGTCGATTTCACAAAAATTCACAACTGATCTATCCAGTAACTCCCGGCCTTGAATCGCTTGTTTGTGCCCCTTTCATATCTCCACCTAAGTTTTCATGTGACTTTTAAAATTATCATTCTCTGTTTCTATTTCGTCCCCAAAATCCTCAAAATATAGATGACGTCGCCCGGGTCGATTTTGCCGTTCCGGTTGACGTCGGCCCAATCTGTTCCCGGAAGTTCCAGGGGGCCGCCGTTGACGAGAATCCTCAGAATGATGATGAAGTCCTGTAGATCCACGAGGCCGTCATTGTTGATGTCGCCCCAGGGGAAAAGGGCTCCGCTCAGGCGATAGGCGTGAAGCTGGTTGATCCCGTCTGTCTTTTGCAGCATGGCCGTCAGTTCCAGGGCGCCATCCGTGGTGTCTAGAGTGAAGGCTGGCTGGCGGAAATCCCCGCCGGAGGCGGCAAGCTTTGTAACTGCCTTGAGTGTCTCATCGTCCACCGCCATTGTCCCATAATACAGGTTGGTCGTTTGGCCGTCGCTCTGGGTCCAGGCGATGACAATTAGATCACGGTTGTCTTCCTGGATTGCGGCCAGGGACAGCTCCCGGGGAACCGCATCGGGGAACAGGAAACCCTGATCCGTCCAAGGGCCTGTTCCCCCGTCCCGCTGGAAGAGGCCGATCCCGCCGTCCTTGCCGCTGTAGGCCAGGTAGGTACGGGCGTTGTTTTGGGTGAAGGCCAGGGCGTTTCCCGTGCCCTCTTTCAGCAGCAGGGGTTCCGCTGCCTGCTCCGTCCACGCAATCAGATGCAGGCTGTCCCCGTTGTTGTAGGAGATGAGGCTGGGTCGCTCTAGCAGATTGCCGCTGCCCAGAGCGTCGAAGCCGTTGAGATTGCCGGAAACGAGACGCTGGGGTATGGACCATGCCGTCTGGTTCCAGACCATCGCGTCTATGCCATAACTGTTTCCAGAAGGCCCCTCCTTTGTTTCCGTATATACCAGGGCGACATTCGGGCCGTGGGGGATGAGCTTCACCGCGCCCGCCACATCACCCAGTTGGGTCGCCAGGGCGGCCAACGTCCAACTCGCGCCGTCAGCGTTCCCCATGGTGTACATGATCTTCGAGGGCGGATAGAGTACATTTGCCTGTTCCTTGTCGATCTGGGTCCAGACGGCCAGCCAGCCCCCCCCGGCAAGGGCAATAATGTCGGCGTTGACAATCGTCCCGGCTGCCTGGGCAATAACAACGGGCTGACCCCAGCCCTGGCTCCCCGTCCGCAGGCTGGCCTTGAGGACCATATCTCTCCCGGACGCGGCCATGTCGGTGTAAAGCAGCATATCCCCGCCTGCCCCGGTGGCGATCCGGGAAGCGATGATAGGGGGCGCCTTATCGAGGATAACGGGCGATTCATTCTTGAATTCCAACGGCCCCTCGGTCGCCAGGTCCCGCCGCTGGGTGGTAATTTCCATTTCGATGAGTTTCATGACCGACTCGGTGCCGAACTGGTAGTCGATGGGCCAGGCCTTCCAGTGCCATTTCTTCTGGAAACGGGCCACCCAGGTTTGCAGGTAGGCTTCCAGAACCGCCCGGAGATCCCCTCGGACACGTTTGACGATGGGCCAGTCTCCGTTGGGGTTGATGTCGATGAGCATCGCGGGCGCTCCGGTCCAGGCGTCGTCGCCGGACAGCTCGATGGTCGCCTTGGCGCCCAGGCTCCGGGCGATGACCATATCCATGCCCACGCCAAAGCCGAAGGCGATATCGAGGGTCTCCGCCCCGTTCTTAAATGCATCTCCAAGGTCGGTCTGGTGCTGCTCTTGCAGCGCCAGTTTTTTCGAGTCCGTTGCCTCTTTCACCGGGTCACCGACTTCGTTTCCCCCGAGGAAATGTCTTCGCCACTGCTTCGTCTCCTGGCCGACCAACAAGGTGTCATGTTCCTCCTGGTGGGGGAACGTGGTCTTGAAGCCGCTCATGGAACGCACCCCGATGAGCCCCTTGGTCAAGGCCCGGATGTCCACGGCGCCCGACTTGTACAGCAAAAACAGCACCGGGCCAACCTTGGGGATATATTTCAGCACGGGAAAAATGCTGGCCGAGATCTCCGCCCCGACCTGGCCGCTTACGCCGTACAGGACGGCCAGCTCATCGGGCCGATTATCCGGATCGAACTTGTAGCTGTCGTAGCGGTAAACCTCCCCGGCCGGCGGGGGGCGGAGATCCACCCTGGCCCCGAGTTTCTTCAGGAAGCCGGGCTGGTAGTCGCCCTGGTTCACGCTTTTTTTGGCGATACCCCCCTTGAGCTGGAGGTAGAACTCCCGGTCCTCCCCCTTGAGCGTGGCCTCGACCCCGCCATAAATGCTGAGTCCCATGAAACCGGGCGCCAGCCCCATAATGCCGCCGATGTTGCTTTGCATCCCCTCCTTGATCTGTGTGTCGATGCTATAGACATAATCCAGGGCGTTCGTCGCTCGCAGTACCACATTGGCCTTAAAGGTGGGCAGGGCGATGATCTTTCCCCGGGGCAGGGCGTTCTTGATGCCGTCCCCCAGCATGGCCTGGGAGCCGGCAACTGAACCCATGATGTCCGCCATGCCGGCAAACCACGGCGGAAGCCGCGCTCCGGTTAGCTCCTTGCCAGCCCAATTTCCAGTGTATTCCAGGGAATAGACGTTGACCGCTCCTAGCTTGGTGACGACCATGAACGCAGGATTGAATTGATCGGGCGGGAGCTGCCAGAGCTTCACCTTGCCGGTCACTTTTGCGACGTCCGGGTTTGCAGTGTCGGTGGTGAAATTGGTCAACCGCTGGTAATAGACGTTCTTGAAGCCCTCGGCCCCGGTGCAGATATTCTTCAGAAAGGCGGCCGCCTGGGCGGGCTCGAGCGCTTCCGGCAGGGTCAGCGGGACAGGTTCGTCGTTGTAGCTGCTGTGTGGAAAACTCTTCATGTCGATGAGCCAGACCTCCCTGATCCCGTCCTGGAGTACGAGGGATTGGGGTGAGCCAGCAGAGCCGTCCGCGTTGTCGAAGCCCGGCAGGTTCACTGTGTATTCCTTCTGCGCCAATCCCACGTCGAGCGTCCAGGTCATCGTCAGCGGGCCGTCGGCGTTGAAGGAGTTGAAGACTGTCTGGTTCCCGGCCTTCTTGGCCCCCGGCAAAAAGGCGCCCCGCCGGTTCATTGTCAGGCTGTCTCGAAAAATAACGGGCTTTTTGAGGGGCGTCAGCTTGATGGCGTCATTTCCTGTGAAAATGAACGCACCAGCCCGGGGATCATCCGGATTGACTGCCGCATCTCCGGGATTCAGGCGTTTTCGGTAAGGCGCAAACCCGTCCGCCCTGACATCTATCATGCATGTTGTATTGGGCAATGAAGAAGGCGAACTGAAAGTGCCATCCTCTTTCGATAATAGCCAACTTTGTAAGCCACTGCCATAAGTAATGCTGATTTTAGTGCCCGGCATGCTTTTGCCTGTTTCACCGTTTAGTATTTCCCCCTGCAGGGAATTGCCCCTTTGCATATACAGGGTAAGCAGCTTTACTGGGGTTTGTCCCGGCCCGTCGAGAAATCTCGATTTATATCCCACAGCACTCCAACTGGGGTGGCTAGCTTGGGCAGATGTCTCTCTCGACTCAATATGCGCCATTCCGCTCAGGACAGCGGGCGTAGTGACGGATGTACCATTCCTAAACACCACCACCACATCTTTGATTAACTCATCTTTGTTATCATTATTTCGGGCCTCAACTACCAGATCATATGAAATGCTCAGTGGCGCTGCTAATGGCTCAGTTGGCGAAGGGCCTCCTATGTATATTCTTCCTGTCCAGTTTCCTCCCGGATTATTCAACTTGTACCACTGACCAGCATAATAATGCCACACGGTAGATGGCCCTGCACTTGTTCTCCCAGCACCAAATACCTTATTGCCGGTATGACTGAAGCTTATGAAATGTGGGGAGCTACTGCTAAACTCTAAATACTTGTAATCCCATTTCCACGTCTGATCAGTATAATCATAATAATCTTTTCTCCATCCATAAGCTTCAATGTAGGCTGTTGATGTGTTAGCTTTGTGTCTCGCATCCACAAAGACAGTTTTAGAACCCAGCGGGAAGGCGCCCCCATAATTTTCCGGAAAAGGCGAATGTGGCAGAATACCTGGATTGGGAAATTCATACCACTCGAGTGTATTTTCTGTAAGACTGCCCGGTTTCAGTTCATAATCTGGATGATTGAATGCTATGGTATAGGTTCCCGGAACACTTCCTACGATTGTGCTTTTTTCCCTATTAGTCATCTCAAACTCATAGAATGTTGAACTGAGATTTTCGGGACCCGATAAGCTCAAAATCCCTCCATTGAGTATACCCAGATATTCACGGTATTCCAGAACCGGGAGCCCCTCCGAACTCACATTACTACCGTCTAAGTATATAACCTGCGATCTGGTGATGTCGTTTTCTAAAGAGTCCCAGATATGCATATTGAAAACGAACTGTTTTCGACTGAGTCCAAGCCGACCATACAGATTTTGCCCGGAAGAAAAACCAATACCGCCAATACCTCCGGAAACGTATGAAGATGGAAAAATATAACTATCCGCAGATTTTTTGCTGTAAGGCCATTCTTGATAATAAGGCCAGTTAAAGAAAATTCTAATTCCACTATCCAGATCCTCCAAAGTTAACATACCACCCCAATAATCGTCCATATCGGGAATCGCAAAGCCATACAGGCCGGGAAGAAGAGATACGGTGAAAGCTCCAGTGTCATCTGTTGTTACTTCGATAAGATGGCATTTCTCGGGCATGTGCCGGGAATAGTACGCCGAAGCCCGTATTTCCACTTTTTGGTTGGATTTTGTATGCCAATTGGTGGCCTTATAAATGTCGCCTTCTTCAATTGCATCGCCATTAATGCTGGACAGGTTAAGATGCCCTGTTAATGTCAATGGCGCCGGTTCCAGAAATATGACCGCCTCGTGGTTTACATCAGCAAAGGCATCAATATATTCCGAATGGGTAAAACGAACCGAAAATCTGTTGGAAGGATTGGTTTTTCCTGCCTGGATATCCACACCATCGACAATGATCGGCACCGTTTTTGTGACCATGTCCGCCACCGTCGTCAGATAACTCCCCGGCAATATTTTATCGAAGACGACGACGGCCTGGTTCTGGGCGGCCTGGTATTCGACGGTCCGGATGCGGTCGATGCCAGCGGTGTTACTGTCCTTGAGTCCCTGTAGGCGCACTTTCAATCCGGCGAGCATCTCCGGGTCGTTGTAGGGGGTGTTCACAACGACGGTGAGCTTTGTGTCCTGGAGGGCCATATCAATGCGCAGGTTCTCTTCCGGGATGGCGGTGACTTTGGTTTCGCTGAGTTTGTAGCCCAGGCGCTTGCCCTGAACGATCCAGGAAATATGGGGCAGGCCAGCAAACCGGACCTTACCCGCCATTGTGTTGTCCCAGTAATTGTTGTTTTCCTTACGGATGCCGCTGACCCCGGTCTGGACAGGCGCCAGGACAATCTCCGGGTCGTCGGGGTGGACTCCCTCGCACTCAACAATGATCCCCTCCAGCGGGACGTTGTTTTCTTCCGTCACGGGGTTAAAACCGTACACCGACGAGATGATATAGCTTGTTTCGGGCTTGAGCAGCACATCGGCCCAGTGGGGTCCCGTCAGTTCCTTGGATACTGTCTCCGAGTATGACGTCCAGCCGGGGATCTTCCCAGCGCCCTCGTTGACGGCAAAGCTGTAGCCGCCCCTCGGGAGGCCCGTGAACTGGATGAAGCCCAGGTCGTCGGTCTTGTCTGTCCTTTCAATGGCGCTTCCGCCATCGGTTGGCGTAGCGGTGATACGGACAGGCACGTTCTTGAGTTTCATCCCCGTGGTGACGCAGCCCACCTCCACAAAGAGATCGAAGAAGGGCTCTTTGTGGGTCAGTTCTTTCTGCCAGCGATTCTGTTTGTCCGTAGCGATGGATACGCTGCTGTCGCTGCCCGAATGGTAGCCGGGGTGATTGGCTGCGAGATTGTACGTCCCACTTTCGATGTTGTCGATGCGGAACATGCCGAAGCCGTCCGTCCTGGCGCTGTAGGTTCGCTCGCCGCCGGAAAGGGTGACCAGGATCTGGACGCCGTCAATGGGCAGCTTGCTCTGGTTGTCGGTGATCATACCGTAGAGACCGGCCTGGTCAGTGGCATGGGCCACTGCGGCGGGGGGAAGAAGTAATACGCATGGAAGTAGCAGCCACGCCAAGATATATCCCTGAAATAAAGCGATTGTTCGGTTGATTGGTCGCATCGTTGTCCTTCCTCCTTAGTGGGTGGGTAAAAGAACCAGGCATGGTGGATGACGGCTGCCGCCAGAGCCGCCTTGCGGCTGCAACTACGGGAAGCGAATTGGGGGGGATTTGAACCACTGATTATACCAGCCAAGCGAGCCCAAATTCTCGCTCTTGCCGACTGATTCCACTTTCCGTCTTCTCCAAGATCGTTTTCGACCTAAGACAAAGGATACGTAAATGCTTTTTTGCCTTTTGTCAAGATGGAGACAAAAAATTTTTATGAACCTGAAAAATATGTCCCCATCCCAGGAATAACACAATATATTGTGTTATTCCTGGGATGGGGACAAGAGCTGTTAGGGGTAGGTGTTTGCTTTTGTCAGCAAAGCTATAAAAAAAATATTCAAAAATTGAGCAAATGCTTCCTATCTAAAAAAATAATTTCTGATATGTCTTGAAATCCTTCCAACTGTTTATGGTACTAACTGTCAGACGTCAAATTCCCTAATTTACCGAGAGCTTCTTTCACCAGTCCTATATTTTAGGAAAAGATAAGCTTACCACATATGGTGTAGGCTGTTTTTTTTTGTACCCTGGTTGGAAATTACCTGTCAAAAGTAAAAAAAATGAGAAAATAAAAAAAGCAAAAGAATTAAATCCAAAGAAAATACATCCTTTAAAAATTCATTAGAAGAAAATCACGCAACAAAAAAAACTGGCAACATAATTGGATAAAGAGCGGAGTCAAAAATTTACCGGCCATTACACTTATTACATAAGTTTAATACCGACATGAGCGGATTTATTCAACTTGATTGGAAAGAGTTTTAAATTGTTGACAACATTCATTCAGGAATTGTACGGTGGATGTGACATAAAGGCAGGGATATTTTTACAATGAAGCTGCTAAATCACCTCCAGTATCCATGCCTGACTTTTGCATCGTTAACTGTTTTGATAACCATAAGGGACGAACAAATGAATTCAAAAAACATATTAAAAGGCAAAAAAATTCTGATCGTAGATGATGAAGCAGATGTGCTGGAGTCTTTAATTGAACTTTTAGATAAGTGTAAAATCGACACGGCATCCAATTTTGAAGATGGAAAACATCTGCTGGAAAGTCAACCGTATGATCTTGCCATACTGGATATTATGGGCGTAAACGGATTTGAGCTGCTTGAAATTGCCAATGGTCAAAATATTCCTGCCTTAATGCTCACGGCCCACGCCTTATCAGAGGAGAGCCTTAACAAATCTGCCAAGGGCGGAGCAGCATACTTTGCACCCAAAGATAAGATGGCAGATATTGAAGTTTTTGTTACGGATGTACTGGAGGCCCTGGAAATGAAAAAAAGTACATGGGAAAAATGGTTTGAAAGACTTGCCGGATTCTACGATAACCGATTCCATGGCACCCAGTGGAGAGAACAGGAAAAAAGTTTTTGGGAAAAAAAGGCAAAAATACGGTTTTAAGCAGGCCTCTTTTTGGTCTTTGCCCGGGGAAACCGGCAGAGGATTTTCCCGGGCATGAACAGGCGGGGTTAAAAAGAGCAATACAAAGGTCAGGGCAGTACCACCATACACACGGGAGAATCTAG
>JAHIVS010000400.1 GCA_018816605.1 Pseudomonadota bacterium | reverse complement strand
CCTTTGCACACATCATGGCATCCCCCTTTAAAACATGTTATTTCATTAAATATTATATAAGATTTTGAATTTTCTTCTTGACTTACAGCTCAATTTTCGTAAAAGTGTGTCGTATGGTGGTGGAAAGTGGATGTAATTTTTACTGAGGCGGTAACAAGTGTTTCGATCAAGCTCCTTTCATACAATTGACCCAAAAGGCAGAATTATCATTCCGGCAAGGTTCCGGAAGGTCCTGAGGGCGGATGATGAATACGGGGTGGTGGTCTCAATCAAGGACGGTTGTATTTACGCCTACACATTCGACGAATGGAAAAATCTTGAACAGAGAATCCGTGCGGCCAAAAGCGCCAGTATGGAAAAATTCAAACGCTTTTTTCTTGGTAACGCCTGCCCGTTGAAATGCGATAACCAGGATAGGATTCTTATTCCCCAGAGTTTAAGAACCTATGCTGATATTGAAAAGGATATTGTCCTTGTGGGTGTTCTGGACCGGTTTGAAATCTGGTCCAGGGAAAAATGGGATCACGAAAACCTTAAAATGGAGCAAGAACTTGAAAAAGAGGAAGTACGAGAAGAAATTGCTTCCCTAGGGTTGTAAAAATGGGATTTGAACATACCTCTGTCATGCCAAAAGAAGTGCATGAATATCAAAACCTGAAACCCGGAGACATTTGTGTGGATTGTACCTTGGGCGGCTCAGGGCATGCGCTTTCAACCATCAGGGCCATCCTCCCCAATGGAACGTTTGTGGGCATTGACCAGGACATGGACGCCATTGCCAATGCGAAAAAAGTGCTTCATCCCTTTGAGAAAAACACCCAATTGTTCCATAGCAATTTTTCCAAGCTCCCGGAAATACTGGAATCCTGCGGCATCACCGGTGTCAATTCCATCCTCCTTGACCTGGGTTTTTCCTTCAACCAGCTGGTCAATGGAAACCGCGGATTCAGTTTCAACAAAGACGAACCCCTGGATATGCGAATGGATATCCGGACCTCCCTTACAGCACGCCAGGTTGTAAACACCTACACGGAAAAAGAGTTGGTTTCTATTTTTTTTAAATTTGGGGAGGAACGGTTTTCCAGAAAACTTGCACGGACCATTATAAAAAAACGGGAAGAAGCCCCCATTGAAACAAGCAAAGAACTGGCCCAGATCCTTGTGGATGCAACCCCTGGGAAAAAAATATTTACCCAAAAAATCCATCCGGCCACCCGGGTGTTCCAGGCCTTGCGGATTGAGGTTAACCAGGAACTGGCCCGGCTTGAAACCTTTATGAACGTCATTCCTTCCCTGCTAGTGAAAGGTGGGCGGGTCTGTATTATTTCCTTTCACTCCCTTGAGGACCGCATTGTCAAACACGGCTTGAAAAAATTTGAAGCCGGGTGCACCTGCCCCAGGGAATTTCCCCATTGCATGTGCGGATTTGTCCCCAGGCTGCGATCAATCCTTAAAAAACCATTGGTTCCCACACAGGCGGAGATCGATGCAAACCCGATGGCCCGGAGTTCCAAACTTCGGGTGGCAGAAAGAATATGAATACATTAAAAGGGTCCATGACATTAAAAAACACAACACAGAACCGGCAGCGCATAGGGTTCAGATGGCTGGCACTGATTGCCATCCTGTTTTGTGAACTCATGATCCATGCCTGGGTCAGGACAGAGTCAACCCAGGCCATATTAAGGATATCCCATGCCCAGGCAGGCATCACAAAAAACCTGTCCTATAAAAAAGAATTATCCGTTGAACGGGACAGGCTCAAATCAGACACACGAATCACAAAGATTGCCAGAACCCACCTGAACCTCTCAACGGATGCGTTCAGCCAAACCCTTTACCTTTCAGGAGCTGACCAATAAATGGAAACCTCTCCCCAAAAAAAGACCCAGCGGCGAATTTTTATGATTCAGATCCTGCTAGTGGGGTGTATCTGTTTTTTGGGGGCTAAATCCTTTGAGGTTCAGATTTTTGAGGCCCGGGACCTGACGGAAAAGGCAGAACAAAGTTATTCCAAAGACCTGACCATTAAAGGGGAGAGGGGCCAGATCCTGGACCGGAATCTCAATGAACTGGGTACCAATATTGACGCCCCCACCATAACCGCCGATCCATCCCAGATACGCAACACCGCCCAGACGGCCAAAGACCTGGCACGGATCCTGAAAACAGATGAAACATCTGTAAAAGAAAAATTATCCCGGCGCGGGCGGTTTGCCATGATTGCCAGAAAGGTGTCCACAGCCCAGGCCGACCAAATAAGAGCCCTGAAACTCCAGGGAATCTATTTTGAAAACGATTCCAAACGCTTTTACCCCAATCGCGACCTGGCAGCCCAGGTCATCGGGTTTACAGGAGAAAACGATTCCGGCCTGGAAGGTCTGGAATTTCGATACAATGACATCCTCGACGGAGATGTCGTCAATATAAAAATCAAAAGGGACGGTGCCGGCAGGGTCCTGGACATCAACCACAATCCGAGGATGGAATTAAAGGGCAATTCCATTGTGCTGACCATTGATAAAAAAATTCAATTTCTTTCGGAAAGAACCCTTGAACAAACCGTTCGGGAGCACCGGGCAAAATCCGGCATGGCCCTTGTGATGAAACCTTCCACAGGGGAATTGCTGGCCATTGCTCATTACCCGGGATTCAACCCCAACAATTTCATGTCCTCTGACAAGGACACTTACAGGAACAGGGCCTTGACCGATGCCTTCGAACCGGGATCCATCATAAAAGTATTCACAGCAGCTGCGGCCCTTGAAAAGGGATTTACCCCAAAATCCATTTTCTTCTGCGAAAAGGGTAAGTACCGTATCGGCAGGTTTACCATCCATGATACCCATCCCAGGGAATGGCTCACCTTAAACCAGATTGTCCAGTTTTCCAGCAATATCGGAGCTGCAAAAATTTCCGAGACCATTGGGAAAGAGGCGCTTCACCATTACCTGACCGCCTTTGGATTTGGCGACAAAACCGATGTGGGCTGCCCGGGTGAAACCAATGGCACCCTGCTTCCCCATGAAAAATGGTCAAACATCGATGCCGGCGCCATCTCTTTTGGCCAGGGACTCTCGGTTTCATCCCTCCAGCTGATTTCCGGCATTTCTGCCATTGCCAATGGCGGCACGCTCATGAAACCCATGCTGATCAAAAAAATTGTCTCCAACACCGGCAACGATCTTGAGGTTTTTGCCCCTAAACGGCTCCGCCAGGTAGTTTCACCCAAAACAGCCGCCCAGGTCAAGCATATGATGAACATGGTGGTCCAGGAAGAAGGAACCGGCACAAAAGCAGCCATGGAAGGCTATGCCGTCTGCGGAAAAACAAGCACGGCCCAAAAGGTGAGCCGCGGCCAGACCGGATATGCAAAAAACAAATATATTTCGGCCTTTGCCGGATTTGCCCCCCAGGAAAACCCGGAACTTGCCATCCTTGTGGTAATAGATGAACCCAAAAAACAGCACTATGGCGGAGATGTGGCAGCACCTGCATTTAAAACCATTCTGGCCAAATCCTTTAACTATCTGAATATTGCACCTGAACGGACAAAATCCATGATCGCAGCAGTCACAAAGGGAGAAAAAAAATGAAGTTGTCTTCACTGATCAAGGGCTGCGACCTGAAAAAGACAGCCAATCCGGTTCTGGAATCAGGCAAGGATATTGATATCCTTGCCATCAGTTCCAGGGCCCAGGACATTGAACCGGGCGGACTTTTTCTGGCAATCAAGGGCAATTCAGCCGACGGCCATGACTATATTGACCAGGCCATTGAAAATGGGGCCGTTGCTGTCATTGCCCAGGAAAAACCCCCAAAATCAGATATCCCCGGGTCCGTCACCCTCATCCTTGTGGAAGATTCCAGAAACGCCATTGCCATTGTGGCGGCAAATTTCTACGGCTGGCCTTCAAGAAACCTGACACTGGTGGGCATCACCGGAACCAACGGGAAAACGACCACCACCTGGATACTGGAAAGCATTTTCAACGCCTGCGGCTTTAACTGCGGCGTCATTGGCACGGTCAACATCCGGTACAAGGGAAAAACATTTGACAATCCCGTCACCACCCCGGACGCCATTGAACTGCAAAAGGCGCTGTTCAACATGCAAGAGGCCGGGATCACCCACGTTATAATGGAAGTTTCCTCCCACGGACTTTCCCAGTTCCGTGTGGATACCTGTGAGTTTGATGCCGGGGTGTATACCAATCTGACCCAGGATCACCTGGATTACCATGGGTCAATGGAAGACTACTTTGGGTGTAAAAAACGATTTTTTACCGACTTTTTAGGGCCCAAAAGCAGGACAGGCAGCGCTCCGGCCATTATTAACATCGACGACGCCAAAGGGAAAGTTCTGGCAGACACCATTTCCTATAAAAAAATTACCATCAGCCATCGCCAGCCTGCAGACGTGACAGCTGTGGATATCATGGATGATATTAACGGACTGTCCGGCACCATTTGCCTGCCTGGCGGACAATTTTCCCTGAAGACATCCCTTACCGGCCGCTTCAACCTTGAAAATATTTTATGTGCAGCAGGGGCTGCCCATGCAATCGGCATCGGCACGGAAAAGATTCAACAGGGCATAGAATCTTTGACCCGGGTGCCCGGGCGGCTGGAAAAAATAAACAACCCCCTCAACCGCTATTTGTTTGTGGATTATGCCCATACACCCGATGCCCTTGAATCCATTCTTTCCATCCTGGCACAGCGGGCACCGGAACGGGTTATCACCGTGTTCGGATGCGGTGGGGACAGGGACCGGACCAAACGCCCCCTCATGGGAAAAATTGCCTGCAAATACAGCGATGTGGCCATTGTTACCTCGGACAACCCCAGAAGCGAATCCCCGGAAGCCAT
>JAHIVS010000399.1 GCA_018816605.1 Pseudomonadota bacterium | reverse complement strand
TTTTCTGTCTTTTTTTTATGGGATGCGCCCTTGCCCTGGCCGGTGTGAGTTTTCGGACCCTGCTCCAAAGGGGCATGGACAACCGATTCAGCGGCAGGATCTTTGCCCTGGCAGGGTCTCTTGGCAACGCGTCCATCCCCGGAGCCATGATTTTCTACGGCTTTTTGTTGGACCGGTTTGATTTCCATGGGTTGCTATTGCTTACAGGTCTGCTATTAATGGGTACGAGCCTGGTATCATTTATTTTGTACAAGGAGAAAAGAAGATGACCCGAAAAAGTATGGACCCTGCAGCCGGCCTCCGGAAAATCCAACGGGTGCAGACCGGGGTTCGCATTGAAAAACGCTTGCTCAAAGTTTTAAAAGGGCTGGCCGAATACCATGACATAACGCTGGGGGATTTACTCGAAGGCATTGTCCTCCATTCGTTTGAGGGCAAAGCCCCGTTTGGCCAGGAGAATTTGGAGAGAATTTCAGATCTGAAAAAAATTTACGGCCTGGACCTGACCAGTCAGGACAGCCACAACCTTGTGGAGTCCTGACCAAACAGGGCGTTTAACGGGAGGGCAGATGGGAGGGGGTTGGGGTCTTTTTCAGATGGATGAAAAAATTATAAAGGATCAGGGCTGTCAGAATCAGGGCCGCACCCAGTTGAATCTGGTGGGGAATCAGTTCCGATGCCTGCCCCACAACCACCTGGGCCTTTATCCCAAGAAAGGTGTAAACCCAGTCCACAAAAAAACCCATTGCAAGGGAGCAGGCACCGATCATCGACAGGTAGATCACCAGGGCCCGGGTGTTGAAAACATTTTTGACAATGTTGATGGTGGCCGCATTGGTGGCAGGGCCGGCCAGCAAAAAGACCAGGGCAGCCCCGGGGTTCAGGCCCTTGAGAATCAGGGCGGCGGCAATGGGGGTGGAGGATGTGGCGCACACATACATGGGGATACCGGCTGCCAGCATCACCAGCATGGACAAAAACGGGTGGTCATTGGCCCAGACCGTCAGGTCCTCGGGAAAAAAGAAGGTGATGGTTCCGGCAATAAGGATGCCGATGAGAAAGTGTCCGGAAATGTCGGTGAGCAATTCGCCATAGGCATATTTTAAGCCGGCCGCCAGTCGCCGGGACAAGGGGGCCTCTTGGGGAACACCTGCGCCGCAGGTGTCGGAACAGCCTCAGCCGGCGGGCTCTTTTATGGAAGGGGCAGGGGTGGTCTTGCCCCAGAAATTTTGGGCAACCCCTGTGCACACGGCGGTTAAAAATCCTGCCACAGGCCTTAGGATGGTCATGACCGGGTCGAGCATGGCATAGGAGACGGCAATGGAATCCACGCCGGACTCGGGGGTGGCAATCATAAATGCCAGGGCGGCCCCGTCGTTTGCCCCCTGTTTTTTCAGGCCGATTGCCACAGGGACCACCCCGCAGGAGCACAGGGGAATGGGTATCCCGAAAAGGGCCGATAAAAAGACAGGCTTGATCCTGCCGGTTCCCAGGTAGCGTTTGATTTTATCGGCCTTGAAAAAGACATAGAGAATGCCTGCAATCAAAAAACCGAAGAGCATGTAGACTGAGACATCCAGGTAAATTGTCCAGGATTCTTTCAAGATTTCATATACGATATTCATTGGATATCCTTATGGTTTCAGAGCGCAACGCTTCTAGTGTTTAACATGGTCAAGGCTGTAGCGGATAAGAGAAATCACATGGTCGTCATCAAGGGTGTAATAGACAATTTTTCCCTCTCTTCTGTTGCGGACAATTTTCAAGTTCCGCAGAAGTCTAAGCTGGTGGGAGATGGCCGATTCCGTCTGGTTGCAGATCACGGAAATATCACACACGCAATGTTCCTGGGCTAACAATGCCAGCACGATTTTAAGCCGGGACGGGTCGCTGAGGGCCTTGAATATTTCAGCCATCCCCACAATGACCTCCTGGCCGGGAAGATTTTTTACGGTTTTGTTCACGGTTGCTTCATTGATACACTTGTCGGTACACACATTCATTTATCACCTCTTCATTTGAGCATTTGTTCATATATTAAAGCAATACCCTGCCCCTGTCAAGGGGAAAAAAAGGAATGGGGGGTGGGTGTTCAACAAAAATCTACTATTCGGGCTGCAGGTTTTCCATGACCCTGCCGGCATCCAGGACGGCCGTGTATATCAGATTGGAATGTTTTTTTTCTTTGATAATGCCGTCGGGTCCGATTTCCATGTAGGAAGGGCTGATGGCGCCGCCAATGGCATAAATCCCCTTTCGATTGGTCTCCAGGTGGTCCGAGAGCATGAGCAGGCGCTCTCCTTCCTTGGCAATCTTGCAGATGGCGCCGGTACAGGTGATCTGCTGAAGGTGCAGGCCGTCGAAAATGGCGGAGGGTCCGTGGGTACCGATACAGGCAATGACATTTTTCATGGGAAAACTCATGCCCTGGTACATATACAGGTCATTGCCCACGGAAGTGCCGGATGCCTGGTGGATATAGAGCCGGTCAATCCCGTCTGCATCCACTTCCCCTATTTTGGGCACTGCCCGTTGGAGAATTTTGATCTGGCCGCCCAGCAGCACCTCCTCGCCCAGGTCCCGGGCCGTGTCCGTATTGATTTCAAATTTCTCCTTGATGTGTGCCCAATAGACCGAGGTGGCATCGCAGGCCTCCCGTTTGATTCTGGAAAGGGAGGCCACCACATCGGCTGCGGCATTTCCCCCGCCGATTACCAGAACATTGATCCCGATATAATCTTCTCCGTTTTCAATGTTTCGGGCAACGGTCTTGGCTTCTCCGTAGATGCCAAGATCGTTGGGAATATTGCTGCCAAAGGCCAGGATGATGCGGGAGGTCAGGTAGGACCCTTTGCTGGTTTTGACCGTATAATCCGGAAAGTTGCCTTCAATTTCCAAAAATTCTTCCGCCAAACAGATCTTAAGATCAAGGGCTTTTACCACAGCCCGGGCCTGGTCAACATAGGCCTCTACGGGTATCCGTTCATCGGGGGGACGGACCTCATCCACCGGAAACGGCCGGGTATACCGTTTGGGAATGGTCGGATAAACTTTTTTCCCCTTGGGGTAGGTGTCAACAATCCCCTGCATGGGGCTGTTGCCCTTTTCCAGGATGATATAAGACAATTCCTTCCGCTTGGCCAATATTCCGGCGGCCATGCCTCCGGGGCCGGAGCCGACGATGACCAGATCCAGTTTTTCAGACACTGACGGATTCTCCTCAAATAGCAAATTCCGATTTAAATTCATAAAATAATTCTCATTCAATCTACCACAGGCGCCAGGATATTGTCCATTCAAAAAACTATTTTAAAATCATGGGATTTATGGCAGTTAGGGGAGGTGATCTCCACCCAACTCTGGAAAAAGGAAATGCAGATGGCAAAGGATATACTGATACACAACGGCCGGTTGTTGACAATGGCGCCAGGCCTGGCCGTGATCGAAAACGGGGCCGTACTCATTCGGGATTCGGTCATTCTGGACTTTGGAAAAAAAGAGGATTTGGATCTTGGCCAGGTGAACATGGCGATTGATGCCAGGGGCGGGATTATTATGCCGGGCCTGGTTAATTGCCATACCCATGTGCCCATGTCCATGTTTAGGGGAATGGCCGATGACCTGCCCCTGGAGGTCTGGCTCAACGAAAAAATTTTTCCTGCCGAGGCAAAACATATCAATCTTGGGTCTGTTGGAAAATGGAGCCTTCATTCTTGCCGGGAAATGCTGCTGGCCGGTACCACCACCTGCTGTGACGGCTATTTTCTTGAAGCAGCTGTGGCAGAAGCCATGGTTGAATCGGGCATACGGGCAGTGGCCGGTCAGGGGGTGATTGATTTCCCCGCCCCGGGGGTGCCGGACCCCGGGCAGAATATCCGGGCGGCACAGGCGTTTGTGAACCGGATCCGCAATCTGTCTGACCGGATAACGCCCTCCATTTTCTGCCATTCTCCCTATACCTGTTCCGAGAAAACCCTGGTGGCTGCAAAGCAGGCGGCCGAAGATGCCGGCATCCTGTTCCAGATACATGTGGCAGAAACCAAAAAGGAAGCCCGGATGGTGAAAGGGATTAATAACAGATCCATCATCTCCTATCTTTCGGATCTGGGTCTTTTGAACAAACAGACCCTTTTGGTCCATTCGGTGTGGATCACCGATGCAGACATTGAGATCATCCAAAAACAAGATGCCCGGGTGGCCCATTGCCCGGAATCCAATATGAAGCTGGCATCGGGCATAGCCCCGGTTCCCCGCATGGTGGATGCGGGCATTGCGGTGGGGCTGGGCACCGACGGCTGCGCCTCCAATAACGACCATGATCTGTTCGCCGAAATGGACATGGCCGCCAAACTGCACAAGGTGGCCTGCATGGATCCCTGTGTCATGGATGCAAGAACCTGTCTGAAGATGGCCACCATTGAAGGGGCCAGGGCCATCGGCCTTGACCGGCAAATCGGGTCCATTGAAAGGGGCAAGAAGGCGGATATTATTATCGTGGACGTGAACAAGCCCCATATGGTGCCCATGTATGATCCTTTTTCCAGCCTGGTCTATTCAGCCAAATCATCGGACGTATCCTGGGTGTTGGTGGATGGGATTGTGCGGGTTCAGGAGGGAAGCCTGGTCTGAAAAGATGCCGCCTGTCTGCCAGGGTCGGGGCAGACAGGCGGCTGGATAATGTTGCCAAGGAGATGGGGGGTTGTCTTTAGGAAAACAACTTCCTTCATTATCCATAGAGTGGTAATCTCAGGTTTGTATCTATCCAGAAGGTTATTTATTGTCAATACTTATTTTTAATATTTGTAAAATATGGTTAAAATTAACCATAAATAACCAATAATAACCGAAAGATCGTTTTCAAGCCCGGAAACCAGGCCCTAGCCCAGAAAAGAATTTATGGTTGTCACACGGAAGATTCCGGTATATAAATCAGAGCAGAAAAATGTGAATTGTTTTACAAGGAGTATCTCCATGTTGCAGCCGATTTCAATCAAAGCCACCAGCCTTTCAGATGCCTGGTTTCAGACCCTTTACCAATGCGTGGAAAAAGGCAGGGCCTTTACCATAAACCGGGGCTCTTTTGAAGGCCAGAAACGACTTGAATTTGATTATATCACCCTTCACATTACCCACCCTGCATCTGTTCCCCTGCTGCCCAAGGTGAACCCGGCCCTGGGATTTCCCGATCCGGTGGATGAAAACTATCTGGATGACTATCTGCCCTACCTGATGACCGGCGAAGAGAAAGAGGGAGAATCCTATACCTATGGCCAGCGGATCTGCAAGTGTGACCTTGCCTATCTGCCGGATGATTACAAACAGCTCACCGAAATTCTGATCCAGGAGTCGGAAATCTGGACAGACCGGAATATTCTGATCGAAGAAAACGGTAAATTTTATGTCAACCAGATGGAATTGATGATCTGGACCTACACCCACAAAGGGCATCGGAACAACCAGATGATTTTGCAGGTGGGCCAGCCCTCGGACATGGTTCTGACGGATCCGCCCTGCCTGCGCCACATCGACACCCGCATCCAGGACGGTAAACTCCATTTTTTCCCCTATTTCAGGTCCTGGGATCTGTTCGGCGGTTTTCCGGCCAACCTGGCCGCCATTGAGATGATGAAACAATATTGTGCAGCCCAGATCGGGGTTGAAAACGGTGAAATTATTGCCGCCTCAAAGGGACTGCACATCTATGACTATGTGTTTGAGATTGCCGAGGCCATCAGGGGGCGGTCCATGGATGAGTTCCGCCGGATGACATGATCCAAAAGATCTGTGACACCGACATTTTTTATGAGAGTGTCGGACAGGGACTGCCGGTGATCAATATCCACGGCTACGGCATTGACCACAGCACTTTGAAGGCCAGCCTGGAAACCGTTTTTGCAGGCAGGGAAGGATTTCAGCGCATTTATTTTGACCTGCCCGGAATGGGGCGGTCCGGAACAAATCCCCGGATTTTAAATTCAGATGACATGCTGGAAGTGGTGCTGCAGTTCATTGACCATTTTATCCCCCACGGCCGGCCCTTTGTCCTCACCGGGCTTTCCTATGGCGGATATCTTGCCCGGGGCGTTCTTCGCAGCATGGGGGATCGGGTCCGGGCATTGCTGCTGATCTGTCCTGTGATCGGATTCCGGCGTGACCACAGGCAATTGCCGGTTTTCCGGCTGTGGGAGCGGGACGAGGACCTGGTCTCGGCCATGCACCCGGATGAATTTAAGACCATTGATCAATTTTTAACCATCCAGACAAAACCGGTCTGGGAACGATTCAACCAAGAAATTACTCCCTCCCTGGCCCTGTCTGATCCAGGCCTTCTGGAACAGATCCGGGACACGGAATTCTCCTTTGAGGTGGATGCCCCAAAATCACCCTTTGACAATCCCTGTCTGATTCTTCTGGGGCGCCATGATGTCGCCGTTGGCTATAAGGATGCCTTGAAAATTTATGATAATTTTTCCGACGCCACCCTTGTGGTTCTGGGCCGGGCCGGCCATTGCCTTCAAATGGAACAATCAGTCCTGTTTGGTGCCCATGTGAGGTCCTGGCTGGATCAAATCATTTTATGATCACAATACTGGCCATGGAATCGTATGGATCATAAGCTTACCCAAATCGGCTGAGTTCATGTTTGATCCTCTCCCTTTAATTTAGAAAGGTGATTTCGCCATCTGACCCGTGGGTCAGTTCTTTCCAGACGTCTGGAAAGAGTGTATCTATCCGGAAAAACTAGAAGTTCTATATGCTAGCGCATTTTTTACCCAAAAAAAGACAAGGGTTTCCCCGATTGCCAACCAATCCTTTGGAACCATTTGCAAAATCTTATCAACCCATTATGAGAATGCCCTTCTGGAGTATCTGCCGGTATCTGGATCATTGTACCGGTGGTAATTGAAGTGCAGCCTGGTCTCAGCATCATAATACTGGCCCGGGAATCTATATTTTCAAAGACCGTTAAAAAGCGTGATAAAAAAACAGGTGGCATGTCCCCCCAATTCACTACGTTTCAGATTTATTGAAACGCCTTTGGCTGTCATGTATGTCCCAGGCTCTGTGAGGAGCGACCTGAAAATGCCATATTCTTCCCGGTTTGAAGCTGTAATTTTTTCTTTTCATTTTCTTCCGGATAATGATTTTTTTTAAACAAATTTTCTTCATCTTCTTCCCGTTTCATTGA
>JAHIVS010000398.1 GCA_018816605.1 Pseudomonadota bacterium | reverse complement strand
GTATCCATTTAGAAAAGCACCTGGGTCCTTTGTATCCACCGGGTTGTTAATATCGGGTATAAAACATCCAGGCCTGTGTTCATGGGGCCTTTGGGCTTTGTACGTTCCATGGAAAAACAGATAAAAGTTCAGGCCCTTAGAAAAACACAGATTGATATGGCACGCCCTTTGCTGTATAGATCTTGGCATAAGTGTTATTCTGACCTATTTGAACCTGGGGGAAAACCGAAGTGATGCGATCTTTTATTTTTGTTCTGCTGGTTTGCCTGGTGCTGTTTTCTGCCTGTAAAGCAGTGGTCCCGGAACCCGAAGCCGCTCTCCCGTTGACCCTTCCCGGACGTTTCTCCATTGAACAAACACAGAGCAGCCGCTCGGATTCCTGGTGGCACTCCTTTGGCAGCGACGAACTCATGGCATTGATCCAAGGGGCAATAACCCATAATTTTGATTTAAACACCCTTAAAGAAAAAATAGCCCAGGCAAAAGCCAGGGTCGCCAAAGAACAGGCCTCTTTTTTACCGGATCTTAAGTTTTCCTTCGGGGGGCAGAAAAAAGGGGTGAGTGTCAAGCCAAGCTCCAAGAGCAGTTCTTCATATGCGGGCAGCCATTCTCTGGATGGAGCCCTGAGCGGATCCTACACACCGGATGTCTGGGGGGAGGCAAAGGCGGGAGAGCAGGCCCAGGAAATGAGCCTTGGGGCCGCTGAACAGGACTATTACGGTTACGCCCATGAATTAAGGGCATTGATCGCCGAAACCTGGATTGATATCATTACTGCCCGGAGTGAAAAAAAAATTTTAGACCGCCAGATCCGTATCAATCAGACCCTGCTGGAACTTCAAAAACTGCGGTTTGTCAATGGTAAGGCCAGTGCCCTGGATGTGTCCCAGCAGAGGGAAGCCTTTGCCCAGGCAAGTTCCCAGGTTCCCCTCCTTGAAAAACAAGAGCAGATTTTACTGAACAGGCTGGCATTTTTGTGTGGAAAAACATCGGCTGCCCAGGTTCAGGTGGCAAGCGTTGTTCTTCCGGAACCGGATCCGCTTCCTTTTGTGGGCATTCCGTCCAATCTTCTGGATAATCGGCCGGATATACAGGCTGCCAGGATGCGTCTGTCCTCCTCCCGGTGGGAGGTGACAGCGGCAAAAGCAGATCTGCTGCCCTCTTTTACATTGACGGCCGGAGCGCTTTTTTCAAGCGGACAGCTTGATTTGCTGTTTCAAAACTGGGTGGCTACCCTTGGGGCCAGTATTGCCGGCCCTGTTTTTGATGGGGGATTTCGACAGGCAGAGGTGGACAGGGTGACGGCTGTGGCCCGGGAGCAATTAAATCTTTATGCCAAAACCGTGGCCAATGCAATTTTTGAGGTTGAAAACAGCCTGGTGGGTATTCAGAAGCAGGAGGCCTATATTAAACTGCTTGAAGAACAGCTTGCCGTGGTGCGGCTGACCTTGAGGGATGCACAATTGCAATACCAGAACGGCCAGAGCAGCTATCTGTCCTATCTGATTGCCTGGACCAGTATTGAAAAGCTGGAAAGACAATTGGTGGGGGAGCGGGCAGCCCATATCAAGGAACGGATCGGGCTTTTCAGGGCCCTTGGATGGAAACCAACAAAATCAAATGGTTGAGGATGTGGAGTGACAAAAATGAGTATCCCCCCAAAAAAGGGTTCAATGGTCAGGCGGCTGATCCGCATCGGCTTGCCTGTTTGCCTGGTGCTGGCAGGCGTTATGGGGTTTAACTATTTCAAAACCCAGGAAGTGAAAATGAAACGAAAGCCGCTTGAAAAACAGGCGGCTTTCGTGGAAACCATTGCCCTTGTGCCGGGAAGGTTTCAAACCTATGTCAATGCCATGGGCACCGTTGTGCCGGACAGACAAATTGTGCTGAAAGCCAAGGTTTCAGGGGAAGTGCGCTTTGTTTCTGAAAATTTTGTCCAGGGCGGTGTCATTAAAAAAGGAGAAACACTTCTTCTGCTGGAGGATTCAGATTATAAAATTGAGGTTCAAAAGGCCCAAAGTGCCCTTGATAAAGCCTTGTCAGATCTTGCCATTGAACAGGGCAGCCAGCTGATAGCAAAAGAGGAACTCAAACTGGTCAATCAGGTGTCAACGGGAGAGATGACGGGAACAGACCTTGCCCTGCGCAAGCCCCAGCTTGCCCAGGCAAAAGCCGGGGTGAAAAATGCCAGGGCCGACCTTGAAAAAGCAACTCTGAATTTGTCCCGAACAAAAATTATGGTTCCCTTTAATGCCCTTGTCCTTGAAAAAAAAGTGGATTTCGGATCCCTGGTGACAACCCAGGGGGAGATTGCCACCCTGGTGGATGTGGATGGGTTTAGGGTTGACGCCCTGGTGCCGCCGGACCAGTTGACGTCCCTGAGCGCCAATGAGAACACCGGTAGCCAGGCCATTATCCATTCCCAGTATTCGGAAGCATCCTGGCAGGGGCGGCTGGTACGGACAACCGGAAAAATAACCAGCAAAAGCCGGATGGCCGGTGTGATCATCCGCGTATCGGATCCACTGGGATTAACGGGCCGGGACAAAGGTCCCCAATTGCTGCTGGACGACTATGTGGATGTCCGGATCATGGGCCGTCTTCTTGAAAATGTCTTTTCCATTCCCAGATCCGTTCTCAGGGACGAAAGCAGTGTTTGGGTGTATCGGTCGGGGATCCTTGAGATCAAAACGGTAAGCCTTGCCTGGAAGGAAAAAGACCGGGTTTTTATCGAATCCGGCATCAGCCCGGGAGATGAGGTGGTCACCTCAGACCTGCCGGCCCCTGTAAAGGGGATGGCCCTGCAGCGGGAATCCGGAGCCCGCCAATGATACACGCCCAGGAGTCCCAGGGGATAAAAGGGCCTGTTGCCTGGATGGCCGGCAATTCCGTTGCTGCCAACCTGCTCATGGCCGTGCTGCTCATCGGCGGACTGATGATGGGGTTTAACATCAAGCAGGAGGTGTTTCCTGAATTCAGCCTGGACATGGTCAATATAACGGTTGCCTATCCCGGAGCAAGCCCCGAAGAGGTGGAAAACGGGATCATCCTCGCCATAGAGGAGGCGGTTCAGGATCTGGAAGGCATTGATGAAATTATTGCCAGTGCCAATGAGGGATCGGCGTCCATCACCATAGAAGCCCTTGAGGGAACCGATATCAATCGTTTGTGGCAGGAGGTTAAAAGTGAGGTGGACCGCATTGACACCCTCCCGGATGAGGCCGAAGACCCCCAGATAACCATTGCGGCCAGAAAACGGGAAGTCCTGAGTATCGTCCTTTACGGGGATGCATCGGAAACCACCATTCGGGCTTTGGCAGACCAGATAAGAGATGAGCTGCTCCTGGACAAGGGGATTGCCCAGGTGGAATTTCAAGGGGTCAGGGACCGGGAAATCCAGGTTGAAATTTCACAGCAGACCCTGAGGCGCTACAATATGACCCTCCAGGATGTGGGGCTTGCCATTTCCAGAGCCTCGGTTGAGCTTGGCGGCGGCAGCATTAAAACGGCCGGGGGCGATATCCTTTTGCGGATAAAGGACCGTAAGGATTATGCCAGGCAGTACGCAAGGATTCCCATTATCAGCCTGGAAGACGGGTCCAGTGTGCTGCTTGAAGAGATGGCAACCCTTGTTGAAGGATTCGAAGAGACCGACAACTGGGCTTCCTTTAACGGAAAACGCTCTGTTATTCTGGAAGTGTACAGGGTTGGGGACCAGACCCCTACCCAGGTTGCTGCGGCAGGCAAGGCTGTTGTCAAGCGGATCAACGATTCTCTGCCCCAGGGGGTCAGCCTGGAAGTTTTAAGGGATTCGGCAAAGATATTTGAACAAAGAGCCGATCTGTTGATCTCCAATGCGTATTTCGGGCTTGGGCTGGTCTTTTTTTTCCTGGCGCTTTTTCTGGATATCCGCCTGGCATTCTGGGTCAGCCTGGGGATCCCCATTTCTTTTCTGGGGTCATTCCTCTTGCTGGCGCCGACAAGTTTCACCATCAACATGATGAGCATGTTTGCCTTTATCGTTACCCTGGGGATCGTCGTGGACGACGCCGTGGTTGTGGGAGAAAATGTTTATTTTTTCAGACGCCAGGGACTGTCCTTTGTACAGGCCACCATCATGGGAACCAAAACCATTGTCATGCCCGTGGTGTTCAGCGTGATTACCAATATGGTGGCCTTTATCCCCTTATTGTTTATCCCGGGGTTTCTGGGTAAAATTTTTAAAACCATTCCCATTGTTGTTATTGCGGTGTTCGCTATTTCTTTGATTGAAAGCCTCTTTATCCTGCCGGCCCATTTGAGCCATGACAGCCGCCGCCCTTTGTTTTTTCCTTTGAATCATATCGAAAAATGGCAGAAAAAATTCAGTCAGTTTTTTGAAACATCGGTTAAGCGATATTATGGCGGGTTCTTGTTCCGGGTACTCGAATACAGGTATTCGGTTATAGCCCTCGGCACGGCATTGCTTTTGGCCTCTGCCGGATATGTGTCTTCCGGGCGCATGGGCATGGAAATGTTTCCCAAGGTAGAGTCTGATTATGCCTTCTGTGAAGCGACACTGCCCTATGGAACTCCGACGCAAACTTTGCGCAGGGTTGAACGCCACCTGGTGGAAAGCGCCCGTAAAACAGTTGAAGAAAACGGGAAACAGCTTCTTTCCACAGGTATTTTTTCAGAGGTCAACAATAACCAGGTCCAGGTGAGGATTTATTTGACGGACCCCACCGTCCGTCCCTTGAACACAACGGCGGTCACCGAGGCCTGGCGGGAAAAGAACGGGACGATTCCAGGGCTTGAAACCATTACCTTTGAGGCTGACCGGGGAGGGCCTGGGTCGGGAAAAAATCTGACGGTGAGCTTAAGCCATAGAAACAAAAATATCCTGGACAGGGCAGGGTATGACCTTGGGCAAAGCCTTGCCGGATACCCCATTGTCCATGATATTGACGACGGGTCTGCCAAGGGAAAGAAGCAATTTGACATTACCCTGACCCCGGCCGGAGAGCGGCTGGGCCTGACCTCCAGGGAAGTGGCCAATCAGATCCGCCATAGTTTCCAGGGCGTGTCTGCCGTAAAAAATCAGCGGGGAAGAAGTGAGGTCACGGTCAAGGTGAGGCTGTCGGAAAAAGAACGCATGTCAGAAGCCAGTTTTGAAGAATTGATCCTCCGGGCACCCGGCGGTGAGATTCTGCTGAGAAACGCCGTGGAAACAATTACCGGAAGAGCCTATACAGCCATCAAAAGAACCAATGGCAAACGGGAGATACAGGTCACCGCCAATGTCCGGCCCCAGTCCCAGGCAGAAAATATTGTAAAGGATATGAAAAGAGATATCCTGCCGGATCTTCTGACCCGCTACCCTGGGCTTTCCTATAGTTTCAAGGGGCGCCAGGCCGATATCAGGGACAGCATAGCCGCTCTCATAAAAGGTCTTGGATTGGCATTGTTCTGTATTTTTGCCCTCCTGGCAATCCCCTTTAAAAGTTACTTTCAACCCATTATTATTATGTTCTGTATTCCCTTTGGCATGATCGGTGCGATAGCAGGGCACATTATCATGGGATACTCCCTATCGGTCATGAGTCTGTTGGGGCTTGTGGCCATGTCCGGGGTGGTGGTGAACGATTCCCTGGTGCTCATTGATTTTGCCAACCGGCGGTGCCGGGAAGGCATTGACCCGCTGTATGCGGTTCATTCAGCCGGTATTCAGAGATTCCGGCCGATTCTGCTGACCACCTTGACCACCTGCGGTGGGCTTGCCCCCATTATACTGGAAACCTCAAGGCAGGCAAAGTTTTTGATTCCCATGGCCATTTCCCTTGGGTTTGGAATATTGTTTGCCACCTTCATCACCCTTGGGATGGTGCCCTGTCTGTATATGATTCTGGAGGATATCAAAACATTTTTTGCCGAAGAGGATAAGGATCCGGTGGACGGATAAAAAAAACCCCCCTGAGCACAATCGTGTCCAGGGGGGGATATTGTCAGGTCATGGAAGGACCTTTTGTTTTGCAAATAAAACGGCCGACTAAATCACGCTTACATTCGCTGCGGCAGGACCTTTCTGCCCGTCTTCAATATCAAAGGAAACACGGTCCCCTTCATTCAGGGATTTAAATCCGGTTGAATTGATAGCTGAGTGATGCACAAATACATCTTTCCCGCCGTTTTCCTGTTCGATAAATCCAAAACCTTTTGAGTCGTTAAACCATTTTACTGTACCATTAGCCATACTGGCGTTCTCCTGTAATAAAAAAAATAAGTAAGTATTTCTAACTTTGGGGGTATGCCGATTTTTGTTTTTCGGGGATATACTCCTTTGGGGATGAAATCTGAGCGCTTCACCTTTTGGGATTGCACTGACTTGTATTAAGATATGGCAGTCGTTATGGATGTCAAGGGGTGACAACGGGTTTATTTTTTTTATCGGTTACAGAAGTTCCTAAGGCTGAAAATAAGCCGGGATCCTCTCCGGGAGAAAGGCCGATGCTTTTCAAATAGCCGGTGTCATCGGGCAGGTCTTTTTCCCGGGCAGTTCTGTTAGCCAGTTCATCACATCGTTCATTGAGAGGATTGCCGGCATGACCTTTGACCCATTTAAAGCGAATATCAAGACATTTTTCAAGATCCAGCAGACGGGACCACAGGTCTGCATTCATGGCAGGCTTGCCATCGGATTTTATCCAGTTTTTTTTCCTCCAGTTCAAGGCCCAGCCCTTGTTCAGTCCGTCAATGACGTATTTTGAGTCCGAGTGCAGGACAATGGGCGCTTTTTCTTTTTGGAGGGCTTCCATGGCAGCCATCACTGCCCTGAGTTCCATGCGGTTGTTGGTGGTCAGATTGAACCCGCCGCTCAGTTCTTTCCTGTCCTGTATTACAACTCCATATCCGCCGGGGCCCGGATTGTTGATGGCCCCGCCGTCGGTATACACCACAAGGGTACCCGGAAGATAGCCTGCTGCTGCCGCAGACTGCTTTGGGGGAGGGGGGGCAAAACCGTCTGCTCCGGAGTTGCCATATATCCGGGGAAAGGAGGGCGCCAGAAGAAAGGCTTCTGCTTCCTGCCGGGTATTGAAGCTTTTAAAACTGGCGTTGGTAAAGCCTTTGACCTGCTGTTCCGTCTCGGGCCAGCTTAAGAAGATTCCTGTTTTGCGACCTATGGCAACGGCATAATATTTCATGGCCCTTACTATAAAACCAAAATTTGTTCCTGTAAACACCCGGGCACAATGAAAAAAAGATTGCCTTGATTTGGGAGGGGGTTTTTTTTATATTGCGTTTAAACTTACCGACGGAGAGCAAATGACACCTGCAGTGGAAATTATGGAAAAAGCCGGGATACCCTTCACACTCCATGAATATGACCATGACACCCAGGTCCGGGCTTATGGCCAGGAGGCTGCCAGAAAACTGGGCATTGATCCGGGCCGGATATTTAAAACTTTGGTGGTGTCGACGGACAATAAGGGACTGGCCGTGGGGGTTGTGCCGGTATCCGGACAGCTGGATCTCAAAGGGCTTGCCAAAGCCCTGGGAAAAAAGAAAGCAGCAATGGCGGAAAAAAAACAGACCGAACGGTCCACCGGCTATCTTGCCGGGGGTATCAGCCCCCTGGGGCAGAAAAAACAATTGCCGACCATTATTGATGGCTCGGCATTGGCCCATGATACCATTTTTGTCAGTGCCGGCCGCAGGGGGCTGCAGATCTGCCTTTCACCCAGGGATCTTGCCAGCCTGACCCAGGCAATCTTTTATGGGATATCCAAATTTTAAAGATGCAAGTTTCATGGAAAAGGAAAAAACGCCCGGGGATTTCTCCCGGGCGCCCATGATCCATACTAAAAAAAGATTACCCGTGCTGGGGTGCTTCACCAGACGGTTTCGGTGTTTTTGGGCCCGTTTTTTGGGGGGACGCCATGGGATCTGTGGCCCGTTGGGGGTCGGCTTCCACTTCATAAAGAATGTTGGTGACCCTGGCCTGTTTCAGCCACTGGATTTTTCCTGTTCCCACGTCATAGATGGCGCCCACCACTTTTACTTTGCCGTCCTTTACCAGCTGGCGGGATACAGGACTTTTCATGAAAAGATCCCGGATACCGGTCCAGACATTCTCTTCAATGGCCAGGGGAATGATTTCATCTCCCTGGGCGTGGGGATAGATTTCCATGGCAGTGCGGACAGCCGGCTCGATATTGTCCACAAGGGGAGGAATATTCCGTTCCAGGGCGTGGCCCTTGCCCTGGATTGCCCGGGTGACGGCGGTAACCGCACCGCATTGGGTGTGACCTAGGACCACCAGAACCGGGGTGTTGACGTGGGCAAGGCCGTATTCAATGGAGCCGGCCTCGTCCGTGTCACAGACATTGCCTGCCACACGGACGACAAAAATATCCATGACACCGGCATCAAAAATAAGTTCAACGGGTACCCGTGAATCAGAGCAGGTAATGACGGTGGCATAGGCATAATCTTTCTGGTTCTCTTCTCCTGCCTGGATCAGGCGTTTCTTGTCCATATTCTGGTGGGTGGATTTTCCGTTGACAAACCGGTCGTTTCCCATCTGAAGTTTTTTGATAGCCCCGTCCGGACTGGGCTTTAGATGTTTGGGTGTATCAGAACAACTGGAAAAGCCCAGTGCGCCGGCAATGAAAATAACCCCAGCCAGGAAGGTTGACAGTTTGTTCATATGGCCTCCTCTTTTTTTGGAAAAATGATTTTGGTTGTGATGTTTCGATTACGATTTTTTTGGAAGCAGTCCATGTGGAAGCGGTCCAAATGAAAAAAGTCTATCGGTTTTTTTAAACCAAGTCAATAAAGGCAAAAAAAACATATTTTAAAACCTGTTCGTACAAGGCTGTCAGCCGGTTACTAAATGAACCTTATGTTTCATTTTTTTACAAATCCTTGAATTATGGATCAAGGCAGTGTAGACTTAACAAATCCGGTCTGGGGGGTGAGGGTGTTCCAAAACCAAATTCCCATCCAGGGGAAAAATACCAGACAGGTTTATATATGAGTATCTTTGATCACTAAGAGTTCGCCGTTGACTGGTTTTGTCCGCTTTGGTTTGCGGTTTGTCTGAAACAGGATAGGTTATTTACCTGCTAAGTGGTTTAAGTGCGTATTCAATTTTTTTAAGAGAAGGAGAAAAGATGGAGCCCGACAAATTCCGAAAATCCAGGCAGGCAATAAACCGGTTGTGCAAAAATGTTGATAGCTTGATTGAAGAAAAATCCTTGGAAGCCTCAAAAGAGATCTATGAGGAGGCCTATGCCCAGTGGGAAACCCTGAACCCCCTGGCCGAAGGCGAAATCCAGGAAAGGTCTGTGAAAAATTTGAGTGTGAAAATAAATGGGCTGTCCATGCGTATCGGTAAGTTGAAACCCGCAAAAAAATCATCCGCCAGATCTGCAAGAAAAGGATCGGTCGGCATTGTATGGGATGAAGAACGGGTGGGACAGCTATCCCCTGTTTTTTTGAAAAAAGTTGCCGCCAATATGGCCCGGGACAAGGATGCCCTGGTCTTTTTTGGTACAACAGGAAAAGGAATCAGGCCCAACTACCAGATCCAGTTTTCCAATGGGGATCTGACGGTGTTTACCGGATCCGGTCACAAGCCCCTGGACAAACCGCTTTCAGCCGGAGCCAAAAAAATATCCAAGCCCTTTTCCCATGAGGTTGTTAATTCACATCTGGGCAAGAAATAATTGCCCTGAAAATTTGGGGCAATGACCGGGGGGACCAGGTGGAATTTAAACCCGGGTGTATTCAAGCGCAACCCTAGATACACCCTCCCCTTTTTTTGTACACCCTCCGGCCAGATGATTTTCCAAACCCTTTTACCTGGATTTTTTCAAGCATTTGATCATTCTGACCTGATTTTTTCCGGAAGCGCTGCAATCATATTCCACGGAATCCATGGCATGGTTTATGATATATAATCCAAGCCCGCCGGGTTTGATGATGTCGATATCCCTGGGCAGCAGTTGCCGGATATCGCATTTTTTCCCATAGTCCGTGATGAGGATATGGAGCTCTTTTCCCTGGGTTTCAATGGAAATATCAATTGTTTTCAGATGGTTATTCATATAGCTGTGTTTGATGATATTGGAACAGGCCTCGTCAACGGCCAGGATGATATGGTCTGAATCCTTCCTTGAAATCCCAATAATCCCGGTGGCTTTTTGCACAACACCCCTTACCAGTTGCAGGTATCGGGGATGGGAGGGAATGCTCAATTGTATTTTTCCTGACACCATTGTCGATGTGTTCATACCAGCGGGTTCCTCCATCCTTAATCCACCTTTATCGTCAACAGGGTAAGGTCATCTTTTTGTCCATGTCCCATTGTGTAGCGGTCAACAGATGCGGCTATATCGCGTATCAGCATTTTAGGGTCTTTGGGCCTCTTCAGGATTTCCGGCAAAAGCCGTTCCATTCCATAAAATTCACCTGATCCGTTTCGGGCTTCCGTAATTCCGTCGGTGTAGACGGTCAGGCAAGAATCTTTTGCAAGATCAAAGGTTTCCTGTTCATAGGTCGTTCCCGGTATGATCCCAAGGGGAGGCCCTTTTGTGTGATCGCTGCCCAGAAGGCAGACCCTTTCTGGGTCGGCATACACAGGGAAAAGATGCCCTGCATTGGAAAACTGGATCCTTCGTCCGGGCAGATCCAGTACAATATAAACAAGGGTGACAAACATGCCCCCTTTGGCACGTCCACACAGCAGGCTGTTTATCTGTTCAAGGAGCCGGGAGGGCGTCTGGCACACCAGGGCATAATATTGCAGATCACTGGTCAGGCGTGCCATGAAGAGGGAGGCGGAAATCCCTTTGCCCGATACATCCCCCAGCACAATGCCCAGCCTCTTGTCCGGCAGAAGGAAAAAATTATAAAAATCCCCGCCGATTTCAAGGGCCGGCTGGTTCATGGCGGCAAAGCCATATCCGGGGATATCCGGAAGGGTCTGGGGGAGAAAGCTTTCCTGGACATCCCTTGCCAGAGCCAGGTCCCGCTCAAGGGTTTTCTTTTCCAGGATGAGCTGGTGCATTTTGGCCGTATCAATGGCGACGGCCGCACTGGAGGCGATGGTGATGAGCATGTCAAGTTCTTCGTCGGAAAAGCAAAAAGGGGCGCCCCTTTTGTTCATGACCTGGATGACACCCAGGGTAGTGCCCCTTGCTTTTAGGGGCACACAGAGCATGGCGCGGGTTTGATAACCGGTTTTCTGGTCATGGATCGGGGAAAAATTCGGATGCCCATAGACATCTTCAAGGTTCAGGGGGATTCCGGTTTCGGCAACAAGCCCTGCGATTCCCCGGCCTTTTTTCAAGCGGAATATTTCTTTTATTTTATCTCCCCTTTCTCCCAGGGCAATCTGGAAGATCAGGTCCCCTGTTTTTTCATCCATGAGGAGAAGGCTCACTGAATCGGCCAAAAATGCTTTTTTTGTGGCTTCCATGACCCGGGTCAAAAGTCTGCCAATGGAAAGTTCCGAATTGATGAGATTGGCGATATCAATACAATTGGACAATCGTTCAACTTTGCTGATGCAGGCTTCAAGGCCAGTTGAAGGATCAAAAAAAGCAGTATCTGGGGAGGTTTTTTCCGTCATCGTAAGAAAATCTATATAAAGCCTGCCCCTGTTTGTCAATCGTCCCAATGAGAAACCTGTTCTGTTTGGGGGGTTATTATCGTTGACAGGGCAGGTCTCTTGGGTTATCTATGAACCTCAATTAAATATATATATCAAGTGATTCCATATGATCAGGGTTGAAAATCTCGTTAAAAAATACGGCAGCCTGGTGGTATCCAACAGCCTGAACTGCCGGTTTGAACAAGGCAAAATAACAGTTATTCTTGGGGGGAGCGGGTCCGGCAAAAGTACCCTTTTGCGTCAGCTCACCGGCCTTGAACGTTCGGACAGCGGTTGTGTCTATTTTGACGGTGTGGACCTGACCTGTGCCAGCAAAAAGAAGCTGT
>JAHIVS010000397.1 GCA_018816605.1 Pseudomonadota bacterium | reverse complement strand
CTGGCCGGGATTCTCCCCGATATTTTTTCGGCCATTAAAAACCAGCAGGTGCAAAGGAAGGAAAAGATGCCCCTGGTCATTGAGACCAACAAATTTGTGACCGATATTATCATTTATCCCATCCTAGCGGGGAATACCCCGGGGGCGGTCATCCGGGTGGATGACATCAGCAAGCGCATAAAGATTGAGGAAATGATGGTCCAGTCTGAAAAAATGATATCCGTGGGCGGTCTTGCTGCCGGCATGGCCCATGAAATCAACAACCCCCTGGCCGGCATCCTCCAGAACGCCCAGGTCATCCGGAACCGCCTGTCCAAACCCTTGCCCGCCAATATCAAGGCAGCTGAAAAACAGGGGATATCCCTGGATCTTATCCAAAACTACATGGAAGACAGGGGCATTTTCCACATGATGGACCAGATGGTCTCTTCGGGAAAACGGGCCGCAAAAATCGTTGACAATATGCTGTCATTCAGCCGTAAAAACGACAGCCGGAGGTCCAGCCATTCCCTGCACGATATGGTGGAAGCCACCCTGGACCTTGTAAGAAATGACTACAACCTGAAAAAAAAATATGACCTGCGCACCATGGAGATTCTCCGGAAAACCGAGGATGATCTGCCGCCCATCCCCTGCGAGAAAACCAAAATCCAGCAGGTATTGTTTAATATCCTGAAAAATGGGGCCGAGGCCATGTCCGAGGCCAAAGTGGCCTTTCCCAAGTTTGTTATCCGATATTTTCTGGAAGGGAACATGGCGGCAGTTGAAATATGGAACAATGGCCCCAGTATCCCCGAAGAGATTCGAAAACGAATTTTCGAACCCTTTTTCACCACCAAGGAAGTGGGCATTGGAACCGGACTTGGGTTGTCTGTCTCCTATTTCATCATAACGGAAAACCATAACGGACGACTGACCGTTGAATCCTCCCCGGACAAGGGAACCTCCTTTATTATCAAACTCCCGATTTAGGGGTTTCCAGGCCTGGTGCCTCCGGGTCGAAGGTCTTAAGAAGTGAGGGTGGCAGGCCCCCTCCATAAAGCGTCAACACTCTAAATTCTTTTACATAACCCAAGATTCGTGTTAATTTTAATACATCGGATATGCAACCATTAATATTTCCCACTCATATGGAAGGTGACCCCAATGAAGACAACCCGTGTGACCACCACAGACAAACCCGTTGATTCCTTTGAAACAGACCTTCTGGTCTATCTGGCAATTCAGATTAAAGACAAGACTCCCCTTTGCGATGCGGCCATCATGGACCCGGTAAAAAAGGCCTTTGACCTGGGGGATTTTAAGGCAAAGGAGGGAGAGCAGCTCTTTTATTACCCTGCGACCGGTACAAAGAAAAAACAGGCCGCTGCCAAAAGAATCCTGATCCTGGGTCTTGGTGAAATCCAATCGGAAAAAGACACGGCCATGGTCTGCGACAGCCTCCGGGAAGCCGGGGGGCACCTGGCCTGCGCCTGCGAAAAAATCCGGGCCAAAGAGATGGTACTCTGCCTGCCCGCCCTGGATATTCCGGGACCGGAACAGGTCGCCAAATCCCTTGCTGAAGGACTTTTGCTGGGGGATTACAGATTTGTGAAATACAAACAAATCACCCGGAAGGATACCGACTATCCCGGACTTGGGGCCATTAAGTTTGCCTGCAAATCTTCTGTCCAATCTGTCCGCAAAGGCGTAACCCAGGGCAAAATCTGGGCCCAGGCTGTCTGTGCTGCACGGGACATGGCCCATGAGCCGGGAAACGGCTGGACATCGGCTGATTTTGCAGCCTTTGCCAAGGTTCTTGCCAAAACCCATGGGCTCAATTACCGGTGTATTGAGAAAAAAGAGATGGAAAAATTGGGCATGGGCGGGATTCTTGCCGTAAACCAGGGATCTGCCATTCCGCCCCGGATGGTCATTCTGGAATATCAGCCGGAAAAAAAATCAGAGACCCTGCTGCTGGTGGGCAAGGGGATTACCTTTGATTCCGGCGGCATCAGCCTGAAGCCTTCCGCAGGCATGGAAGAAATGAAATATGACATGGCCGGGGGGGCAGCCGTGCTTGCCGCCATGCAGGCGGTGGGAGAAGAAAAACCCCAAATTGGAGTGGTGGCCATTATCCCGGCCACGGACAATATGCCCAGCGGTTCTGCCGTAAGGCCCGGAGACATCATCCGTCACTTTAACCAGGTGACCTCCGAAATTGTCAACACCGATGCCGAAGGCCGGATGATTTTAGGCGATGCCCTGGCCTATGGGATTAAAACATATGCCCCGGATTGCGTGGTGGATGTGGCCACCCTCACGGGCGCTGTTATCATCGGACTGGGCCATCACTACTCGGGACTGATCTCCAACAACGATGCCCTGGCAAAATCCCTGGAGGAGGCCGGCAAGCAGGCGGGAGAGCCCCTGTGGCGACTGCCCTTGAACAAACATTATAAAAAACAGATCGAATCCAAGGTGGCGGATATTAAAAACATCGGGGGCAAGCCCGGAGGAACCATTACGGCGGCAGCCTATCTGTCCAATTTTGTGGGCAAAACCCCCTGGGCCCATCTGGATATCGCCGGCACAGCCTGGGATTTTACGGAAAAATCCTATATTCCCAAGGGACCTTCCGGCATCGGGGTCAGAACCTTTCTTACCCTGATCAAAAACTGGACAATAGGAAAATTAAAACAGGAATAAGCGCCCATGATGACCCGGGAATTTGAGGATATGGTGAACCGGATTTCCAGTGTGGTTCTGGGGAAAAAACCCCAGATCCGACTGGCCCTGACCTGTTTTTTTGCCAGGGGTCATTTGTTGATCGAAGACTTTCCCGGCATTGGCAAAACCACCCTGGCCAAGGTATTGGCCAAATGCATGGGGTTAAAATTCCAGCGAATGCAGTTCACGGCAGATCTTTTGCCCGGGGATATCCTGGGCATGTCTGTCTTTGATCAGAACACAGGTAAGTTCCGCTTCCATGCAGGGCCCATATTTACCCAGGTCTTTCTGGCCGATGAGATCAACCGGGCCACCCCGAAAAGCCAGAGCGCACTGCTGGAGGCCATGGAAGAAGGACAGGTTACCTTTGAGGGCCAGACCCGGCCCCTGGAAAACCCTTTTTTTGTCATCGCCACCCAGAATCCGCTGGAGCAGGCCGGCACCTTTTTGCTGCCCGAATCGCAAATGGACCGGTTCCTCATGCGCATCGAGCTGGGGTACCCGGACCGGGCAGCGGAAAAAAAAATCCTCAAAGGAGAAGGCGCAGACCGGGCCATGGCTGAACTTGACTGCTGCATGGCCCAGAAGGATGTTCTTGGTATCCAGGCCCGGATAGACCGGGTCCATTCTTCAGACACCTTCCTGGCCTATCTCCAGGATCTTCTGGAATTCACCCGGACCTCCGCTGATTTCCAGATCGGGCTCTCCCCCCGGGCCGGCCTGTCCCTGCTGCGGGCCTCCAGGGCCTGGGCCTTTCTCCATGGCAGGGATCACACCCTGCCCGAAGACCTCCAGCACATACTGCCCTGGGTGGCCGGCCATCGACTCAGGTATCGCCGGGACCTTGGGGGAATTCCCAAAGACAGGCTGGCGGAAATGCTCCGGAAAGTGCCGGTCCCCGTCTGACAGCCACCGGCCTTGCCCAACCATAAACAAAAGAGCCTGTATGAAATTACACCGGAAACATTTGTCCATTTTTCCCACCCAGCACGGATTTTTGTTCATGGCCATCCTCATTGCCATGCTCCTGGGATCCATCAACTACAACAACAATGCCGGATTTATTCTTGTCTTTCTGCTGGGGGGCATGGCCCTGATCTCCATGGTCCATTCGATTAGAAATCTGGTGGGAATGGATCTGATTTTTTTATCTCCAATACCTGTTTTTGCCGGCCGGTCCGCCGTTTTTCCCGTCCGGATTACGGCCCCTGGATCCGGGTGCCGGTCTGTCACATTTACCCTGGCCGAACAGGAACCTGTCTTTGTGTCCGTTGACCGGCAGATGACACTTCAAATGAGGATGCCTGCCCCCAAAAGGGGTCTACTGCGCCCCGAATTCCTGACCCTTTCCAGCCGCTATCCCTTTGGACTGTTCACCTTTCGCGCCACCCTGCCGGCCCAGACAGGCTGCCTTGTCTATCCCCATCCCCTGCCGGGCCCCTTCAGATCTGCCTCCGGCACTTTTTTACCCGACGGGAACCAAACAACTTTTCGCCGGGGACCCGACGATTTCCAGGGGTTAAAACAATACCAGCCCGGTCACAGTATCAACCGGATTTCCTGGAAGGCCTTGTCCCGGGGCAGGGGACTGTTTATCAAGGATTTTACAGCCAAAGACAATCCTTTGGTGATGCTGGATTTCAATGCCCTGCCGGGCAAAGACACGGAGTTCAAACTCTCCTTGCTCTGCCACAATATCCTTTGGGCAGACCGCCAACAAATGGAATACGGATTAAAATTACCCGGCTTTGTCAAGAATCCTGCCAGGGGGAAACCCCATCAGCACCTTTGTTTAAAGGCATTGGCATTGTTTGATCTTCTGGGAAAAAATCCCTTGCACAAGGATGTTCCGTGAAAACCGACTCCGCCCATGTTCTTCCCGTCATTGGTGCCCTTGTGGTGGCCATTGCCCCCCATACACCCGGACTGCCTCTGTGGATCAACGCCTGGTGTCTCGTCATGTGGGGGTATGTCCTGGTGCAATTGAAAACAGGATGGCCCCTGCCGGGAACCATGGTCCGGTATGCCCTGACCTTTGCTGCAATCGCAGGACTGCTCCTCACCTATCGTTTCCGGATCGGAGCAGATGCCTTTATCGGACTTCTGGCCCTCATGGCCGCCATCAAACCCTTTGAAATGGCCACCCACCGCCACCAGATGATCACCGTGCTCCTGACCTATTTCATCATCATTACCAGCCTGTTCCGGTCGGAATCCATGTTCATTGTGCTCTACATGTTTTTGAGCGTATTTGTGACCACCATGGCCCTTGTCCGGGTCAATGCCCCCCGGGACCCTTTCAGACAAAGTCTGAACATGGCAGCCAGGATCATGGCCCAGGCCATCCCCCTGATGGCACTGCTATTTTTGCTTTTTCCCAGGCTTCCGGGAAGTTTGTTCGGGATTGAGGACAAGACCCTGGGCAGAAGTGGTTTTTCAGACCACCTGAGCCCGGGAAGTGTTTCCAGGCTGACACAGGACCAGACCCCGGCTTTCAGGGCAGAATTTAACGGGCCACTGCCATTGGCGGAACAGCTTTATTGGCGTGGCATCGTATTCCAGGCCTTTGACGGAAAAACCTGGACAGCCCGAAAGTCGGCCCCGGCGGCCCCGGCGCCCATCCGCAGGGGAGAAAATCATACCTACACCATTGTTCTGGAACCCCATAACGCCCGCTGGCTCATGGCATTGGACAGACCGGTCAAGGGTCCGCCATGGGCCGACCTTACCCAAGATGGGGTCTTAAAATCCCGCCTCCCGGTGAAACAGAAAATCCGGTACACGGCCACCTCCCTTGGAGGGGAAACGTCCGGTGAAACATGGGTGGCCGAAAACCGCTTGCCCCAAGAGATGGCCGCAGCCATTATCTCACCATCAAAAAACCTGAACCCTAGGGCCAGAGCCCTGGCCCTAGGGCTGGCCCGGAAGGCGGACACACCGACAGATAAAAGCCGGATTTTACTGGCCTACTTCAAAGAAAACCCATTTGTCTATACCCTGACGCCCCCAACGGCCGGAGGCCATCCCGTTGACAATTTTCTTTTTGATCACAGAAAAGGATATTGCGAGCACTATGCGTCTGCCTTTGCCTTTATGATGAATGTCCTAGGAGTTCCGGCCAGAATCGTGGGCGGATACCTGGGGGGGGAACACAATCCCTATGGCCGGTATTTGACCATCCGGAATTCCTACGCCCATGCCTGGGTGGAATTTTTTGACCCGGACAGGGGATGGGTACGGGTGGATCCCACCCTGACCGTGGCACCGGACAGGATCAGAACAAACCCGGACGGCTCGTCCGCAGCCCCAGGGTCGTCTGCCGGTGCCCTTTCCTTTGCCCGGAAAATAAAATTTGCACTGGAAGCCGCCAACCTGAAATGGGAAGCCTGGTTTACCGGATATTCCTATTTTGAACAAAAGGCCTTTCTTGAAAAACTGGGCATAAAAAAATGGAAAGGACTTACCGGCACCCTCCTGGTTCTTTCTCTGGTGACCCTTGGGGTTCTGGCAGTATTTTCAGGAATTGTTTTATGGCTGCTCCGCCCAAAGAAGGACAGGCCGGATCCGGTGGGGCAGGCCTATTTTGAATTCTGCTTTTGCCTTGGCCGACTGGGTCTGGCAAGGCAGTCCCACCAGGGCCCCTGGGATTTTGCCAGGGCCTGCTCAGAAAAAAGGCCGGATTTAAAAACGGAAATCATGGCCATCACAGCCCTTTATGTGCAGCTTAGATTCCAGAAAAACTGCCCCCATACGGCCCTGGCTGACTTCAAAACCCGTATTCACCGGTTTCACCCCAAACCTGCCCCCCAAAAGGAGCTTCCCATTGAAACAACTCTCCCGTAAAAGGACCCTGTATATCCAAGAAAAACTTATGGCCTGGTATGGGGCCAACCGCCGATCGCTGCCCTGGCGGAAAAGTGCCGATCCCTATGCCGTCTGGGTATCTGAAGTCATGCTCCAGCAGACCCAGGTTAAAACCGTTATTCCCTATTATCTGAAGTTCATGGCCATTTTTCCCACGGTCAAAGACCTGGAGGCTGCAGATCTTGAAATTGTTTTAAAGGCCTGGGAAGGACTGGGGTATTATGCCCGGGCCAGAAACCTTCACAGGGCCGCCGTCCTTGTGACAAAGGATTTTAACGGTGAACTTCCAAATCAATTCTCCGGGTTTCTGGCCCTGCCGGGAGTTGGCAATTATATTGCTGCAGCCGTCCAGAGTATCGCCTTTGGCCATTGCCATGCCGTGGTGGACGGCAATGTCAAGCGGGTGCTGGCCAGAATGTTCTGCCTCGAACACCCGGTGAACCGGCCGGGGGCCCACACTCACTTCCAATCAGTGGCAGATTCTCTTGTGGCCAAAAAAGATCCCGGCACCTTTAACCAGGCGATGATGGAATTGGGTGCCCTTGTGTGCACACCCGCCAACCCCAAATGCAACATCTGTCCCTTGCTGGAAAAATGTCTGGCCCTCAAAACCCAAACCCTTGGCCAATTCCCCCTACGGGTCCAGTCCAGACGTGTGCCCACCCATACCATCTGCGTGGGCATTGTCCGGAAAAACGGGCAATTGCTCATTACCAGAAGAAAGCTTGACGGCCTTCTGGGTGGGCTGTGGGAGTTTCCCGGCGGAAAACGTGAAAAGGGAGAGGACAGCCCCTCTGCCTGCATTCGGGAAATCGGGGAGGAAACCGGCATTGCGGTAAAAATTGATTCTTTCCTGACCCGGATAAAACATGCCTATACCCATTTTAAAATTGAAATGGATGTCTTTTATTGTTCCCATGTTTCAGGGAAGGTCACCCTGAACGGCCCCATTGAGTATCGGTGGATCCACATTTCCCAGATCGATGAATTTGCCTTTCCAAAGGCCAATTTAAAATTTATCCCCCTGATTAAACCCCAAAATAATCTTTCCTAAATGGGGCTTTCTTTATTGCATTCTGGCCGGTCGGACAGTGAAATAATGATAAAAGGCAAAACGCCTGCCCCCTTCCTGCCAAAAATACGGGAATAAAAAAACCGGCACGGCTGTCCTTAGGATAAAGACGGAAAAAGGGCTGGGGTGATCCGGAGTCTCTGCCAAAACACCGGGCGTACAAAAGAAAACAGACAGTGCAATTGAATTGATCCATATTCTGATTACCTTTAAGACACAAAGGGGCAAAATCAGGACGTGATCATGATATTTAAAAAACAGGTATCGGAACTTAGATTCAAAGAGCTGGCCTATCCCCACATGAAACTCTTATACAATGTGGCCCTGAAATATGTGGGCAATGTATTTGATGCGGAGGATATTGTCCAGGAAACCTATCTCATGGCCTTTAACAAATTTCACCAGTTAAAAGAGCCGGAAAGTTGCAAGCCCTGGCTTTTACGGATATTAAGAAACAATTTTCTTAAAAGCTGCCGGAAAAATCAAAACCAGCAACGGCTGTCTGAAACAGCGTATATTGAATTTTTGAAAAACCATCTCCGGCAAAAGGGTGCCGATGAAATGCTTGTGGAAGAATCTGAAAACAAAACGCTTAACGAAGCCATTGACAAGCTTCCTGTGAAATACAGGGAGGTCTTGGCCCTCTATTACATGGATGATATGCTGTACAAGGAAATTGCACAAATTCTTAACATTCCCATGGGTACCGTCATGTCCCGGTTGACCCGGGCAAGGGAAGGCATAAAAACAAATTTACTGAAGGCAAGGACCCAAAAAAATATGGTAACCATTCATTTTAAGGGGCAGTATCCAAAACATGGAGTGTAAGGCCTTTCATCACTGGCTGCGCAACCGGGATAGCCGCCATGCCCTGAGGAATACCGAGGCCATGGCCCACATGGCAGCATGTGGGGACTGCAAAAAGCTTTATGACCTGGATACCGGGCAGAGCAGGCCATTGTCCTTGCCTTTACCCAAAAGGACATGCCCGTTAGTCTGAAAGCGCAGATCGACCGGCGCCTGTCTCTGGAAAAAACACCCTCTTTCCTTGATGGGGTTGCATCCAAACCGGACAACCCGTTTTTACGGCTCAGACACACGGGCTTTATTGCAGGAATCGCTCTCCTGGTTCTGCTGACTGCCCTTTTGTTTTCCCTGGCACCCCCGTCCTTCAAAGACCTGGAACAGATCAGTGAACAGGCGGTCATGGACCATCTAAAGGGGAACAGGCACACCTCCTTTGACGCAGCCACCCTTTACCAGTCCCTGGAAATGTTAAAAAGAGAACTGGGATTCAATGTGGTCCTTCCAGACCTGAACGGCCAGGGGTGTTTCCTTGTCGGCGGACGTCTCTGTGCCCTGGGCAAATGCAGGGCGGCCTACTTTGTCATTGAAAAACAGGGAAAGACAGGCTCTCTTTTTATCATGAACAGTAATCACCTGGATTCTGAACTGTCCGACGGTAGCCGCTACACCACCACCACCAAAGGGTGTGCCGCACAGGTCTGGAAAGAAAACGGGCAGGTCTACGCCATGGTCTTTTAAAAAGCTATTGAAATCGTATACTACATTGTGATATAAACTTCCAATGAACCACCATAATCAACGATTTACAGGAAAATTCATGTGAAAATAGTCTCCATCGCAACCAGCAAAAAAAAAGGCACCATAAAAAAATGTGTTGACCGGGCAGAGCTCATTGAGAATCACGGCATAAAAGACGATGCCCATGCAGGAGACTGGCACCGGCAACTGAGTTTCCTGTCTGCAGAAAGCATTGAACGGGTCAGCACCGATGCGTTCAGACTCAATTTTGGAGATTTTGCAGAAAATGTGGCCACCACCGGAATTGACTGGAAATCCCTGCCCCTAGGGCAGCGGGTAAGTCTCGGGAAAGACGCCCTGGTTGAAATCACCCAAATCGGAAAACAATGCCATCAAAAATGTGCCATCTATTACCGCACAGGGGATTGCATTATGCCCAAAGAAGGTGTATTTGCAAAGGTTCTAAAAGGGGGTATCATCAGGGTCGGCGATAGTATTGCATTGCTGAACTGATTACCCGGCAAAAAAAAATACGCCAACCAAGGACAAATATAATGGGTTATGAAATTCAATTACAAGACGCCATGAAAGGCTATACCTACGATCAGGACAAGATCATGTCTCCGGGCGAGACCGTCAAACGGTTCAAAGAACGAACAGCGGATCTGGACCTGGATATTCTAAGCCAGACCCGGCGGATTGATAACGGCAGACTGGATATCCCGGTCTTCTTCTCCGAATGCGGGACAGACGCCCGGCGGGTGACCGGCACCAAAAAGCAGATGGGGAAAGGCGGTACCCCGGAGCAATCCGAGGCCAGTGCTGTCATGGAACTTGGGGAACGCTTCAGTTTCTTCTCCTTTGTCAATAAAAAAGAAAACTTCATTTTTGCCACGCCGGCAGAATTGGGGGATAAGGCACTTGATTTTTCCCAAATCATCAAATCGGTCCACGACACACAGATCGATGCCCTCAAGGTCAAACCCATTTTTGATCAATTGCCCCTTCAATGGGCAAGGGGATACAATCTGACCCAGAAAAAGGAAGTTTTCATCCCCTTCAACTGGTTTTACATGATCAACGAGTTCAACGGACCCAGTGCGGGAAATTGCACGGAAGAAGCCTTAAGCCAGGGAATCTGCGAATTGGTGGAACGTCATACCTCCTCCATTGTCAGCCATGAGAACAGCAATGTTCCCGGCATACGCCTTTCCTCCTTTACCGATCCCCTTGTAAAAGAACTGCTGGAAAAATACAAGCAACAGGGGATACAGGTCTATGCCACTGATTTTTCCCTGGATACCGGTATCCCCACCATTGGGGTTCTGGCCTGGGATCCTGCCACTTTCCCCGGGATGAGCGAGATTGTCTGGACAGCCGGTACTTCCCCGGACCCCCAGAAGGCCATGAGCCGGGCCCTGACAGAGACGGCACAGCTGGCAGGCGATTTTAACACAGGGTCCAATTATGTGGCCTCGGGCCTTCCCAAATTCACCCGAATTGAGGACGCCCATTTTATCACAAACCCAACTTCCATGGTGGACATGACAGATCTTCCCAACCTTTCCTGCGATAATATCCGGGTGGAAGTGGAAACCCTGATCCAGACTCTGGCAGACAGGGATTTCGATATCCTCGCAATTGACACCATGCATGAAGGCCTTGGGATCCCGGCCTTTTATACCATTATGCCCGGCGCCCATTTCAGGGAACGGGCCGTTGCTGCCAGCGTGGGAATGTTCTCCGCCCGGCTGATCACGGAAACCCTGGAGCCGATCCAGGCTTTGACCCGGCTGGATGCCCTTGAGAAAGCCCTGCCGGGCCAATACTATACCAGTTTTTATAAGGGACTGATGTTCAATGCTCTTTATGAACATGGCAACGCCCTATCCCAATTTGACGCCTGCCTGGAAAGGAACCCAGCCCGGCTGAACCTGCCGGATATCTATTCCCACATGGGGACCTGCCTCAAGGATCTTGGACACTATGCCCGGGCTCTTTCCACATGTGAGCGGGGACTGGCCATTGACAGCCAGCGTCCGGATATATTTAACACCATGGGGGTGTGCTGTTTTATGACAAAGGCCTATGAAAAGGCCATCGAATATTTTGAAAAGGCCATCGAAGTGGACCCCTCCCTGGCCATCAACTATGCCAATATCGGCTCAAGCTACCGGGAGCTGGGAGACATACCCCTTGCCATCAACTATTATGAAATGGCCCTGAAAATAGATCCGTCCATCACCTTTGCCAGGGAAAATATTCAACGGCTTTCAAAGCAATAAGCCCTAACCGAACAGACAGATGATCACGCTTCCCAGGATCATGATAAGCCCTCCCAAAAGCCCGGTTGTCCGGGCTTTTTCCTTTAAAACAACCACGCCGATAACAACGGAGAACAGAACCGCCATGCGCCGGACCGAGGAAACATAGGCCACAGGCCCCAGGTTGATGGCCATATAGTAGCTCAATACTGAAAAGGTAGAAAAAAGGGCCGGCCAAATGGTTTTTTTAATTTTATGAACAGAAAAAAATTTTTTCTCGGACTTCATGGCAATGGGAAATAGAAACACGGAAATCAGGCCGATTTCACAGGCCCCCCAGAACAACGGGTTTGTCTGACGGATTCCGATTTTATGGAAACTGGAGCTCACCCCCCAGATGCAGGCGGTGGCCAACATCATCAGGGTGCTTTTGTTTTGGACAAGACCTTTAATGGGCGAAAAAAAGCCGTCCCACTGCTGAATATTCAAAATATACGAACCGGCCACAACCACCAAAACCCCCGCCATCCCGGGAAAGGATAAATTTTCATGGACAAGTACAGGGGTTACAAACAATTGGACCACCGGAATAAAACAGAGCATGGGAATGGTTTTTGAAAGGTCTCCGTGTTTAATGGCGCTGAGATAAAGAAGGGTGGCAGCCGCATCCATTATAGCGGCCAATACCAGAATCTTTAAAAATTCGCCGGAGACAGAGACCGTCCTGCCAAACAAAAGGGTGATCCCGAGGATCATCAAAAACATGAAAAAATTTAACCCCCAGCTCATATAGGCAGACGACAGGCCAGAGCCTGCCTTTTTCACGCTCAATTCCCTCAGGCTAAGGGCAACGCTGGAAATAAGGGTCAAAACAAACCAGTTTATCATCAATTGTGTGTACCACCGGAAGATCACAAATGAAACCTTTGATTGACGGAAAATCCGGAATCTGTCAATATTTGGCCTGAATCCATTTTATGCCCAACCAAACCTGATCACAAAAAGGTAATTTTTATATGTTTAAAAAGAAGAGCCCCCCATGGAAAAAAAACACCGTTTCCACGGATGATGTGTTAAAAAAAATAGAACCGGGTATGCATATTTTTATCGGGACGGGCACAGCAGAACCCCGGACCCTTGTCAATGCCCTCATGACCGCACAGGGATACCATTTAGACGACCTGACCCTGATCCAGCTGCTCAGTTTCGGGGATGCCATTTCATTCAAGGCCCTGGAATCCAAACGCTACCGCCTTAGAACCTTTTTTTCGGGCTGGATCTCTGCCGAAGCCATTACCGCAGGCCAGGTGGACATGATCCCCTCACGGTTTTCCGCCATCCCGGCCCTTATGAAGGAAGGCCAGGTTCCCATTGATGTGGCCTTTGTCCAGATCACCCCGCCCAATGAGGCCGGCTATTGCAGCCTGGGCGTCGGCGTTGATGTGGCAAGGCGGGCCATGGCCCAGGCTGCCCTTGTGGTGGGAGAGGTCAATGAGGATATTCCCTTTACCCTGGGCGACACCTTTGTGAATATAGACGATTTTCACATGCTGGTTGAAGCCACGGTTCCGCCCTTTTATTTTCCCCGGTACCCGGTGGAGCCCGTATTTGACAGGATAGCCGAGAATATCGCCGCGGTCATTGAGGACGGATCCTGCCTGGCCTTTACCTTTGGCCCTATTTTTGAAGCACTGCCCAAATATTTGTCCCGGAAGCGCAACCTGGGCATCCATACGCCTTTTTTCACGGATGCCCTCATGGAATTGGTGAAAAGCGGGGCGGTGACCAACCGCCAAAAAGGCATGTTCAGGGGAAGATCCCTGACCGCCTATGCCCTTGGCAGCAAAGAACTCATGCACTGGCTGGACAAAAATCCCATGGTGGAATTCCAGAGCATTGACAAGGTGTTCAGTCCCATGGAAATCGGTCGCAACCACCGGTTTGTCATGATCCTTCCCGTCCGCCGGGTGGACCTGTCCGGCCGGGTGGCCCTGCACAACAGTGCCGCCAATGTCTCGGCAGGACCGGGCCAGATTGCCGATTTCCTCAACGGAGCTGAAATTTCCCAGGGCGGGTATACCATTGTGGCCCTTCCCAGCCGGAACCGGGAAGGCACCCCCAATATCCGGCTTTTTTTGGATGAGTCCCCGGATCTGCTCAGCCTCCCGGAATCCGTGGACCTTGTGGTCACGGAGCACGGGGTGGCCCACCTTCGGGGCCGGACCCTGAGGGAACGGGCCCAGGCCCTGATAGAGATTGCCCATCCCGAAGACCGGCCCGGGCTTGTGGATGGCGGGAAAATGGAAAAGCTGCTCTACCCGGATCAGATGTTCCTGGCGGACAGTGCCCATTTCTATCCGTCTGAAATTGCCACCCAGCACCGGTTCAAAAACGATCTCCATGTTCATTTCCGGGCCATCAAACCCTCGGATGAAGACCAGATGCGCAGACTGTTTTATCGGTTTTCAGACAAGGCTATTTATTACCGGTATTTCAGTCCCATTAAAACCATGCCCCACGCCAAAATGCAGGCCTACGTCAATGTGGACTATCGGGATGTGCTGTCCGTGGTGGGGCTTGTGGGGGAACCCGGCCATCAGACCCTTATTGCCGAAGCCAGGATTGCCAAACACCCGGACAAACCCTTTATGGATATTGCCTTTGTTGTGGATGAAGAATATCAGGGCCACGGCATTGCCACCTTTTTATACCAGATGCTGGCGCGCCTTGCCAAGGAACGGGGTGCCGTCACCATGACAGCCGATGTTCTTTCTTCCAACCGGACCATGCTCAAGGTGTTTGAAAACGGCGCTTTCCCGGTAACGGCAAAGCTGGAAGGCGGGGCCTATGCCCTGAGCATTGATTTGACCCGAACCATGACCTGATGCCCGGCAGAACGCACATCTGCCACAGAAGGATTTTCCCATGGCCATAACCTTCATCTGCCCCCAGCGGGATACAATCCCCTGGATTAAGGCCTTAAATGCGCTTGACCCCCAACTGGATATCCGGGTCTGGCCCCATGACCATCCCAAACAGGCCATTGAACTGGCCCTGACCTGGGCACACCCCCCTGGAGTTTTCCGGGAATACCCAAACTTAAGCTGTATCTGTTCCATGGGAGCGGGCATAGACCATCTGCTGGCAGACCCTTTGCTGCCGGACCCCGACCTTTCCGGCAGCCCGGAAATTGTCCGGCTGGTGGACCGGGAACTTATCAGGAGCATGTCGGAATATCTCCTTTGTGCCGTCCTTTACCATTTCAGGCAATTGGATGTCTACCAGGCCCGGAAAATGCTGAAGGAGTGGCATCCCCTGCTGCCCTTGGAAAAAAAGAAATGCACCATCGGAATAATGGGAATGGGACAATTGGGGGCAGCGGCTGCAAAAACGTTGTCTGCATCAGGGTTCAAGGTCTTCGGATGGCGCAACTCGCCTGAAAAAATACCAGGAATTCCCAGCTTCCACGGACCAGATCAGCTGGACAATTTTTTATCCTGTTCCAGAATTCTGATCTGCCTGTTACCCCTGACCCGTAGAACCAGACACATCCTCAACCTGGACACCTTTTCAAAGCTGCCGAAAAATGCCTATCTCATTAATGTCGGACGGGGGGGACACCTGGAGGAAGCCGACCTGCTGACAGCCCTGGATACGGGTCAGTTGTCCGGAGCCTGCCTGGATGTCTTCCAAACAGAACCCCTGCCGGCAGACCACCCCTTTTGGCTGCACCCGAAAATAGCGGTCACCCCCCATATTTCCAGCCAGACAGATCCGGTCTCCGTGGCCCCCCAGATCCTTGAGAACCTGAAGCGGCTCAGGGCCGGCAGCCCCCTGTTAAACCGGGTGGATCTCAAAAAGGAGTATTAGAATGTCTTTAGAATCATGGCTCTTATATTTGGGTTTTGTTTTCATTGCCACGGCAACCCCCGGACCGGCTGTTTTTTTCATCATGACAAAATCCGGCATTTATGGATGGAAAAAAGCCAGTTTTTCGGCTCTGGGCAATATTTGCGGCCTGTTTTTTCTGGCAACCATTGCCGTGACCGGACTGGGTGCCCTGCTAAAGGCCTCTGAACTGATGTTCAGTCTTGTCAAATATACAGGAGCAGCCTATCTGATCTACCTGGGTTTTGTACAATTGTTTCAAAAACCCCAGCAAAAAATTGGACCCGTTTCTTGTTTGGAGAACAAGGAATCCGTTTCGGATATCGCTTCATTAAAAATATGGCTCCAGGCCTTTGGGGTGGCAGTGAGCAACCCAAAGGCCATTGTCTTTCTAACCGCCCTGTTTCCCCAGTTCATTGTTACGGATCAGGCGTTGATTCCCCAATTTATGCGCCTTGTAATAACCCTGATGACATTTTCATTCTTTTTTCTCATGCTCTATGCGTTCCTGGCCCACAAAGCAAAGACCTGGCTGGCCAAGCCCGGCAGGATGAAATGGTTCCGCCGAGCCAGCGGGTCCGCATTTATCGGATTCGGGATTTTCATGGCCGCCTCCTCCAGAAACTAACCCTGAATGGATGCCTGGCTAACAATCTTGTTTCGGCCGGTATTTTTTGCCATGTACAGGGCATCGTCCGCCCGTTTGATCATATTGTCTCCCGGTTCATTCATGGCATACATGGATATTCCCATGGACACAGTAATCGTCCCCATGCTCTGACCGGATTCCTTGAGTTTCCATTCTTTGGTTGACAAGTCCTTTTGTATCTTAACGGCCACGGCATCCGCGCCCCCAAGATCGGTCTCGGGCAGGAGGATCAAAAATTCTTCCCCCCCGTATCTGGCAGCAATATCATTGCGCCGCAGCCGTGTTTTCAAAATCCCGGAGATTCCACGGAGCAGGCTGTCTCCCACCAGGTGGCCATAGGTATCGTTGACCCGTTTAAAATGGTCGATGTCCAGCAGAATAATAGAAAAAGAAAAATTGTTCTGTTTTGCCCGTATCCTCTCCAGCTCGAACCGTTTTTCAAGTCCTCTCCGGTTGATCAGGCCCGTCAGAGAATCTGTCTGGGCCTCCTGCTGGGATTTTTCCAGCTCCCGGTACAGCTGCTGCAGGTCTGCAGAAGAAATCTTCATCCGGCTCTGGAGTCTGGAGCCGGATGTTATAAGGGCCTTGGTCTCCAGAATCATCTTGTCGACAATCTGTTTGATCCCCTCGTAATCCTGAACCTTTCGAATCTGCTCGGATAGCCCACTCAGGCTTCTTCCATGACCGAAAAGATCCCCTTCGGTCTCGAGCACATGGCGGGTGATCTCCCTGAGCATGAGATTGATCTTGGTCAATAACTTGCTGATCACAATCCTGTCACCGTCTGCCACATATTTTTGGTACAGGGTTTCCATATTTTTATCGGTCAAGGGGATGGCCGATTCAATGGATGTATCAATGGCTTTTCTAAGCCTCTGGTTTTTTCCTGACACATACTCATACCAGATTGTATAATTGACCGGGCTTGCCGGCTGGTTATATTTTGCAAGATAACCTAGGGTCAGCCGTAAATATTCACCCGCCTGACCTTTATCTTCAGAATAATTCATTGGGTTTCCGCATAAGGGGGTTGTCCTGATAAATCAGAAGACTATACATAATTTTTTTTTGAGTCAAGTTGCCTTTCCAACCAAGTTTTACGGGGCATCCGCCAGTTTGAACCTCAATAGTTTTTTGCGCAGGCCTTCCCGGGTGATGCCCAGGAGGGATGCAGCTTTTGTCTTATTATTGCCTGCGCTTTCCAGGGCCTGGGAAACAGCCTGCTGTTCAAGTCTTTCCAGATTAAACTCAAAAAGTTTTGTTGCGGCAGGATCTGCCGGGCCGGCTGATGGCGTATTTTCAGCTTCAGGTCCGGAATAAAGGGTGCTTAATTTAACGGACAAATCCTTCACATCAACCCTGTCCGCCAGGGTAAGGGCTGCAGCCCTTTCCATTTCATTGTTCAGTTCCCGCACATTTCCCGGCCATTCATGGGCAAGCAGGCACTGCCGGGCCCCATTGGAAAGGGAAAGGGGGGGCCGCCCCAAATCCGAACAATTTTTTATCAATAATTTTTCAGCCAGGATCAAAATATCATCGCCCCTGTCCTTTAAGGGCGGCAGGGTCAGTTCCACAACATTCAAGCGGTAATACAGATCCTGTCTGAACCGGCCCTGCTCAACCGCCTGTTTAAGATCAACATTGGTGGCAGAAATAATTTTCACATCAATTTTTATGGGCTTTGCAGCCCCCACACGCACAACTTCCCGTTCTTCTATGACCCGTAAAAGCTTTGCCTGATTCACCAGGCTCATATCACCGATTTCATCCAAAAAAACAGTGCCGGTGTGGGCCTGCTCGAAAAAGCCTTTGCGCTGGAAAACACCTGTGGCCACTCCTTTTTCAATACCAAACATTTCGCTTTCAAACAATGCTTCCGGTATGGCGGTGCAATTGATGGCCATAAAGGGATTTTCAGCCCGCAGGGAATTAAAATGAATCATTTTGGCAAAGACTTCCTTGCCGGTTCCACTGGCCCCCAGGATAAGGGTATTAATGGGATGACGGGCAATATTCAATGCCACCTGTTTTGCCTTTTGCATTTGCCGGCACTGGCCCACAAACTGGGCAGGATTGTATTTTTGTCTCAGGGAGATCACCAGGGATCTGTTTTGTTCGCCAAGTTTGTTTTTTGCAATCTCAAGAGCCCTGTTGTTTTTTTTCAAGGCCTCAATAAGTTCTTCCTGCTTTAACTCCCTGGCCTCTAATTTTACCAGCATCAGGCCAAAGGATTCTGCAAGGCTGGAAATTTTTCCGGAGATTTTACCCTGGTCGGTTAAGTCAAAAAGGCGCTTGATGATCTCTTCTTTGTTCTCCCACCCCATCCCCTTGTCGGCATCTGTCTTGCCCGGTTCACCGGCAGACGTCTCCTGCATTGACAGGGTTTCAAAGGCAAGGGAATGGCAAATCCGGGCCATCAGGTCTAGCAGCCGGGCATCTGATATTGTTTTATCGGCAGCCTTCATTTCTCCGCATCTTCTTTCCTTGGTTAAACCGTATACCTCCCCCTGCCTGCCTTTTTGGCCTCATACATGGCAAGGTCTGCATTTTTCAACAGATCCCGGGGGCCCTTGGTTGTCTCGTCCATAAAACAGATCCCGATTGACGAATCAATAAACACCAGGGAGGAGCTCAGGTCAAAGGGCTTTTTAATACTGAACAGCACTTTCTGGGCAATGGTTTGGGCCTGCTTGTCGGTCTCAAGTCCGGGTAACAGAATGACAAACTCATCTCCGCCAAGGCGGGCGGTAATCCCTGAATCACCAACCACTTCGTTTATCCGCGATGCGACCTGGCCCAGAAGCAGATCGCCCGCATCATGGCCGTATGCATCGTTCACCGGCTTGAATTCATCCAGATCAAGGATAATTAAAGCCAGTCGTCTGCCTTCTTTCCGGGAGACAGCAAAAATCTTTTCCAGGCGTTCATAGAAAAGCCCCCGATTGGGCAGACGGGTCAAAGGATCATGTTTTGCCAGATGGAGTTCATGACTGGTTTTTTGAAGGTCGTCGTTCATAAATTCCAGGCGAAGCTCCCGGCCCTCCTTCTGGATCATCAGCAGGGCAATATTTTCAGCAAAATCCCTGAGTTCCCTGTCAATATCCTTGCGTACCGTATAGGCAAACAATTTTTGCCCGGCCAGCATCTGCTCCTCATAGGAAAGAGATGTGATGATATCCAAAACAATCTGGTTGAGTTCTTTTATTGTATCCATCCGACCCTATCTTTATATTTACCCTTTGCATCCATTTTTGAAAAACAGACAAACTTCAAAATTTGTCCCCATCATCACCAGAATTTTCTGGCCAAACCCAAAGAAGAACAGGTGCATCCTATTGCTTCTTTTGTCTGTGTGTACATTCAATGTACAGGGGTTGTCAACTTGTAAGATCTTTAAAATTCACGAAAAAGACAATCAAACATTTCGCCCCAATTGGCCGCAACCGGCCGCAACCGACCGGCCCCGGCTCCATCGCTTGATGACCATGATCCCCTTTGCCGACAAGAGATCGGCAAACACATGCATCTGATCGTCACTGGGGCTTTCATGATCAAGGCCCTTGACCGGGTTGTAGGCAATCAGGTTGAGCCGCACGGGCAGGGGAAAAATAAAGTCGGCCAGCAGATCGGCATGGGCCGGAGAATCGTTGAGTCCTCTGATCAGAATATATTCAAATAAAAACACCCCTCTTTTGGGCAGGGGAAAATCGATCAGGCTTTTTTTCAGGCGGGCCAGGGAAAATCTCGTGTTGATGGGCATGAGAAGTGAACGGGTCGCGTCATCGGGCGCATTGATGGAAACCGCCAGGCGCAGGCCTGCCATGGCAAGCATGGCCAGACGTTCAATGCCCGGGACCAGGCCTGCGGTGGACAATGTCATATGGCGAAGGGCAATGTCAAAGCCCTGCTGCTCGTTCATGACCCCAATGGCGCCCATGAGATTATCAAAATTGTCCAGGGGCTCACCCATGCCCATGAACACGACATTTTTAACCTCTTTCTTCAACCTGTGCCGGGCATTGTAGACCTGACCCACAATTTCGGAAATACTCAAATTTCGTTTAAACCCCATGCGCCCGGTTTCACAGAATTTACACCCCATTTTACACCCCACCTGGCTGGAAATGCACAGGGTGTTGTGCCGGGTCATGGGGATGACAACAGATTCGATTTCAAGGCCGTCGTGCAATCGGGTGATGAACTTGGTCAATTCTCCTTCGTCAAAGGTTTTCACCACCTCCCCTGGCGTTAGGGACACCTTTCCCTTGAGGGCCTTTGCAAACCTCGGGGAATCCAGAAATTCCGGACTGACGAGAAAATTTTCATTTCCCTGTTTAAAAATATCCCGGAAAAGGGCCTGGGCATGGAAAAGCCCCTTACCAAACTTTTGGTCAAAGGTTTGGACCAGGCGCTCCAATGTGAATTCTAAAATATTTATCATCATTTACCTTGTAAAATTCTGGTTTTTCAGGCTATGAAATACCAGATATGATCCGATAATTCCATTGATTAATTATCCTTAAGGAACAGCAGATGTCCCTTTTAAAGCCGCCTTTTAAAAATCCGGTCTCCGGCAGCATCTTCAGGGGAATCCGGATGATCGGCCTTATGACCCTGTTCTTATTCCTTATTTTGGACACAAAACCATCTGCCGGGGCCGGCTGTACAACCAAAGACTGCCATGGCGGAATCATGGACATTGTACCGGGCCAGCTTCCCATGATGCAGCTTGTCAAGAAAACCGGATTGCGCCACGGAGACTTTGACGGGTGTATCATCTGCCACGGAGGAGATCCAACTGCTTCTAAGAAAGAAAAGGCCCACCGATCGGTTCCCAAAAGTCTTTTCCGGGCGCCCGGACCCAAGGATTTTTATCCGGACCCGGGTTCCGTCTGGATTGTGGACAATACCTGCGGGGTCTGCCATGCCGGATACGGATATCGGGCAAGAAACTCTCTTATGAATACGGAAGCCGGAAAAATCCAGGGAAATCTCCACACCTGGGGGGTGGAGGCGGTTAAAAATTACCAGATCCCCTGGGGAAATTATAAAATTGAGGATACGGACGGCCCTGTTCCCAGCGGCAGCTTTCCTGCCTATGAAACCTATATGGCAGGTCTGATGG
>JAHIVS010000049.1 GCA_018816605.1 Pseudomonadota bacterium | reverse complement strand
TGGCAGATATTAAATCGGTGATTGACCATGTTTACCTCTAAGACCAGCCGGTCCGGCCGGCCGTGGAGGTAAACATGGTCAATCACCGATTTAATATCTGCCAGGGTTTTTTCAAGAAAGGCTTCGGCCAGGAAATCTTCCTCATAGGCCCAGATCCAGATGTCCTGCCCATAGAGCATATCGGTTTTGTCCAAAGCGGCAAAAAATTTAGGCGGCATCTTCAGGGGAAACACATGCAGATAGTTGACACCCATGTCTTTCATGAGCCCGAGATGCTCTTCGTACCGCCCGTCATCCCCGGGGGAAGCTCCCTGGAGGGGGGTTTCATTGGGCAGGTAGGGCGAGTAGCCGATTCCCCGGAAAAAAAGCGGCTTTTTTAGGACGGTATCATAAATTTTTGCGCCTTTTACCACATACCGCTTGGGAGCCGGCGTCTTCTGGCTTATTCCGGTTTTGCCGGGGGTCGAATCTGCAAAACAAACCAGGGGGATAAACGACAAAAAGACAAAGAATAGACCCACAACAGCAGGATGGGAGAAGGCGCGCCGGGCCGCAAAGCTGCCCTTTGTTCCGGGAAAAATTTTTTCTGTCTCTATTTTTCTAGTTGATATCAACACCATTGACCCCCGTTGTGTGAAATTTAAAAAAAAATATCGCCCCATGAGTCTATAAAAGCTCCAGAACCTTTTTGGCATCATCAGAACCTTTGAAATTCTGCTGGAGGTCCAGAGCTTTTTCCAGGGCTTCTTTTGCCTTGTCAGTTTTTCCCAGACGGTTGTAGGCAAGGCCGAGATGATAGTGGAACAGGGGATTGGAAGGCTCTTTTTCAATGCAGGCCAAAAATTCCGCAGCCGCACTGTCATAGAGTTCTTTTTTGTAATAGACCCAGCCCAGGGTATCCATGATGGCCGGCAGCCTGCCCAGCCGCTCCCTGGCTTTCCTGGCAAGCTCAAGTGCTTTGTTGAGTTCCTTGTTCTGTTCTGCATACAGGAAGGCCAGGTTGTTTACGGCAGGCAGATCATCGGGGTCAATTTCCAGGGCTTTGACATAATGGGCTTCGGCCAGATCCATTTTCCCCTGCTGTTCATAGAGGGTGGCCAGAAGCCGTTGGGGGGCGGCCTGGTCCGGGCGTTTGCCGATCAGGTCCAGGTAGACCCTGGCGGTTTGATCATATGCTTTTTCCGATATCAGAATTTTGGCCAGGGTCAGGTAGGGGGACATGTATTCTGGGTTTTTTTCAATGGCCAGGGCATAGGTGTGCTTGGCATCTCCTGTGCGCTGGGTGGACAGCAGGAGATTGCCTTTGAGATTTAGGATGATGGCTGAAATAACCGGGTTGTCTGCGGTCTTGGCCAGGTGTTGTTCACAGGTTTTCAAGGCCAGATCATAGTTTTTTTCAATGGCATATACCGATATCAGGCTGGAGAAGACATCCATCAGGCTGGGGGCCAGCTCAAGGGCATGGCGCAGGTTGGCAATGGCGTCCGGGTATTTTTTTTCTGCCCGGTCAAGGATGCCCAGCCGATAATAGGCAGTGGGGTTTTTGGGTGCTGCCGTAACCATGCGGGCAAAGATATCCCGGGCCCGGTCATATTCTTTTTTGGCCAGAAAAATATTTCCCAAAAGGATATTGGCATTATAGTTGGCGGGAAGGGCTGCCAATACCGTTTGCACGCTCTCCTGGGCAAGGAAGAGATCCCCTTCCCGGAAATGGATATCGGCCATGAGAAGCCGGGCCTGGGTGTGTCCGGGATCTTTTTCAAGGGCTTTGGACAAATAGGCTTTTGCCGTATCAGAGTCCCCTTTTTCATAAAGGACGGATCCCAGGAGAAAATGATACACGGCGGCGTTGGGTTCTTCTTTGATCAGCTCCCTGAAGAGATCAGCGGCCTTGTCATACTCTTTTTTCTGACTTAAAATCTTGCCGTGCAGCATTTTTGCCGGCAGATAATCAGGCCTCTGGGCCAGAATTTTATCCACCAGGATCTGGGCTTTTGGAACATCATTGTGACTGAAATGAAATTCGGCATAGGCATTTTGAACCGCATAATTATCGGGTTCCTTTTCCAGGGCCTTTTGAATATAGGATTCTGCCTGTTCCCTTTTGCCCTGGGCGTTGAAAAGTCGTGCCAGGAGCATATAGGGGGTCAGGTTGGCCGGATCTTTTTCAATGGCTGAAAGGAATGCGGCCTGGGCTTTTGCGGGTTCATTTTGCCCCAGATAAAAATTTCCCATGGAAATAAGGGGGTCTGCATCATGGGGTTTTTGGGCAATCAGATCCCCAAGCACTTTCTCGGCTGACGCTGTGTCCTTCTGGGACAGATAAAACCCAAACAAGGTTTTATAAATGCCGGTGTTTTCCGGTTCAATTGCAAGGGCGGTCTTCAGGTTTTTTTCTGCGGTGGGGTAGTCTTCCTTGGCCGAATAGATCCGGGCCAGGGCCAGATGCGCCCGGGTCTGTTTTGGGTCCAGGGAAAGAATTTGTTCGTAAATGGCCTGAATTTCACCCAGGTTTTCTTTTTTTTCGCTTAAAAGGCCTGCATGAAGATAGAGGGCCGGGATATGGCCGGGCTTTTCCCCAAGGACCCTGTCCACTCTTTTTTTGGCTTCCTCCCATTGCCTGGCCAGCAGGTAAAAGGAGGCCACCTGGGTTATGTTTTCAAGATTGCCCGGGGTGAGCTGTTCGATTTTCAGAAGATTGTTGAAGGCCTGTTGGGCATCACCAAGTTTTAAGTGGGTTTTTGCAAGCAGTTCATAGGCCGCCACAGAATTGGGATCCATCTCAATGGCATTTTTTATATGAATGACAGCTTTGCTGTATTCACCGGCATCATAGGCGGCTTGTCCCTGGGCGATAAATTTTTCTTTTTTCTGGGTATCCGAGGCACATCCGGACAAAAGAAAAAGCATAAAACAAAATACGGCAGCAAGCCTGAACAACAAGCGGTTCATTTCCACCCTCCAAAAACGCATTGATAAAAAAGAAAGTATTGTCTCTTTACCATTTCAGGCTTTTGTTTTTCAATGATCTTTTTGTTTTATTTAAAATTATCCCCCGTACTTGTCGTCAAAGGAGTTCCAGAAGGACCGGTCTTTATCCCGCCAGCCTTTGCCAAAGGACTTGTCAAAGAAGGGTTTAAGGTTGGAGAACCAGGACCCGTATCCTTGCCTGCCCTGTATCCTGGCCCGGATAACATCTGCCGCATGGGCGGTCAGATTGGCCAGTTCATCCTTGGGGATATAGGAATCCGCCCCTTTTTGGATGGATTCCTTAAGATTTTCCGGGGTCAGGGCATGGGCTGTAAGCATGAGGGCCGGCACCCGTTTTTCCCGGGCAAGCTCCAGAATATCATAACCGCTAACACCCATGATATCCAGGATGGCCAGGTCATATGCATTTTTTTCAAGCAGCTTTTTGGCGGACTCAAAGGAGTTGGCGGTATCAAGGGTGCACATATCCAGCAGTTCTTCAATGGTTTCCAGAATATCCGGCTCGTCATCCACCACCAGCACCCGTCTGTCCTTTAGAAGGGTTTCGGAAAGAACGGTTTCAACGTCAAATTTGACGGAGGTGACAGGACATGGGGCCTTTAAAATCACATACCGGGCCGTGGAGCCGAGAATCGCTTTCTGGGCACGGGACTTTTTCCGTATGCCCAGAAAAATATGATCAATATCATTCTCCCTTGCAAATTGTACCAGGTCTTCCCCGGCGGAAAGTCCACGGACGCTCTGCTGGGCATCGCATTTGATGCCAGAATTTTCCATGAGCCGTTTGGCAAACTTAAGATTCTCTTCCGCCTTGATGATATCGGCCTGCTTTTCGGAAGTTCCCCCTTCCATGGAGGTGACCACATAAACAAAGGCACAGTGAATGCCTGCCATATCTCTTGCAAGGGATAACGCAACCCTGCCAACTTCTCCGCCATCATATCCCACCAGTATCTTCATTTTAAACTCCTAGAATTAGCCATCTACATCCACCGTTTGCGCCGTTTGTAAGATTTAACATCCTTAAAGGATTTTCTGCCTCCGCCCTTGGTGATGCCCATGTAAAACTCCTTGACATCCGGATTGTTCTGCAGCTCCTTTGAGGGGCCTTCAAGAACGATCTTACCGGATTCCATGATATACGCATAATCGGAAATGGCAAGGGCAACCTTTGCATTCTGTTCCACCTCCAGGATGGTTGTGTCAAGGTCTTTGTTAATGCGTTGGATATTGTCAAATATTTCTTTTACCAGCAAAGGGGCAAGCCCCAGGGAGGGTTCATCCAGCATGAGCATTTTCGGGGAGGCCATGAGGGCCCTTGCGATGGCAATCATCTGCTGCTCCCCCCCAGAGCTGTAGCCGGCCATGCGGTTGATGACATTGGACAGCCTGGGAAAATGTCTGTACATCAGGTCGACGTCCTTCCGGATGGCGGCAGATCCGTCCTTGCGCGTAATGGAGCCGACCACAATGTTTTCGTTTACGGTCAAATGCTTGAATACCCGCCGACCTTCGGGTACCATGACAGCTCCCAGCTTGACCACCTCGGTTCCCAGCATCTGGGTGGTATCGGTTCCGACAAAGCGGATATGCCCTTCCTTGATAGCACCGTTTTCCGGTTTTAAAAGCCCGCTGATGGCCCGGAGAGTGGTGGTTTTACCTGCGCCGTTTGTTCCGAGCAACGATACGATACTGCCCTTTGGCACATTCAAACTGACACCGCGCAGGACCTGAATAATATCATTGTACACAACTTCAATATTGTTCACTTCAAGCAGATTTTCCATATGCCCTTTCTTCTTTGTGCAGTTTGTTTGCAGAACCGGGAAAGGTCACCTTTTCCCGGTTGGTTTTGGTTTCAGTTTGATGCCGCTGGATGCCTTCCGGGCGGTTCTCGGGGGCATCCAGTGGGTCATTATTTTATTTTTTTCATGTATTCAGACTGAATCGGCTCTCCGATTTTTTTGAAAATACCGCCCTGAACCGAATAGATCTGGAGCATGTCAACCCCGGCACGGTCTGTGGCAGAATAGGAGACAGGTCCCATGGTGGTATAGGGCGCATATTCATTGGCCCCGTTCATGAGATTCAATTCGTTGTAAAGCGTTTCCTTGTTGATCTCAAGGCCTTTGTCTTTTGCCCGTTTGATAGCTTCGGTCGCCACCTGGGCCACCATGATGCCCGCGGCATAATTATGGGAATTGGCGGCTTTGTCGTCCCGGGCATACCGTTTGGCCAGTGCCAACTGCTCGTCGGTTCCCTGTCCGGGCTCGGAGGTCAGGTTAAAGGAACAGGTCCAGAAGTAGCCTTCTGCGTCATCTCCGGTCAGGGCAATCAGGTCATTGCCGCCGGTGTAATGAACGCCCAGAAAGGTCAGTTTGCCTTCCTCACCATAGGTTTTGGCGGTCATGTCCAGACGGGCGGAGTCCTTGAGCATGGTGGCAACAGGGGATTGAACCGTATGGCAGAGCACATACTGGACCCCTTTGCTCAGCAGGCGTTTGAGCATGGCGGAGTTGTCCAGATCCTTGCCGTGTTCAACCACTTCCACAATTTCCATGTTCAGGCCGGCTGCAACCGCTTTCTGGGCATCTTCCACAGGGCCCCGGCCAAAGGCGGACGGGTGGATGAACATGGCCACTTTTGCTTTGTCGCCCTTGTGGTTTTGAACCACATATTCGGACAGGGCTACCAATTGTTCGGAATAGGAGGCAACGGGCAGGAAGATGTAATTGGAATCATCCACGTTGCCGGCATGGTAGGAGGCGGGAAGGACGGCAATTTTTTCATCTTCAAAATCCCGTTTCAGCCCCAGGGTGGAGCCGGTGGAATAATTTAAGTACATGACGATGCCTTCATCCAGATATTCTTCAAAATTACGTTTGGTGACATCTGTTTTGTACTGGTCGTCCCGGATTATACAATCAATTGTGTCATCTCCCAGGACCTTGGTTTCATTCACAAATTTAAAATAATCTTCCACTCCTTTGGAATAGGGGTTGCCGGCATCAGACGTAGGACCTGTGATGGCAAGGGACAGACCGAGTTTGTAAACTTTTCCCCCGGCAGTGGCAGATGCGGTAAATGCAAAAACCATGACAAGCATCAATACGGTTAAGCTTAAACATCTTTTGTCCTTCATTTCTTTACTCCTCCTTGGTTTGGGTTGGATAACGAAACAATTGGGTTGACTATATGACCTGACCGGATCACCTGTGTGTTTTGGCAGCTTCCCTTTAATACCGGAAGGGCCACAATTTGGTATATGATTTTAGAATCCGCCACCAATTGGCGATTCCCCTGGGTTCAAACATTAAAAACAAGACAATGACAAGGCCGAAGGTAAAGGGCCGCAATGCCGTAGCAAGGTTCATGCTGGAGGGCAGATAGGCGCCTGCCAGTTCTGCCAGCTGCTCCACATTGAGATCCAGCAGTTTGATGGCAACCGGTCCCCAGAAACATCCGTTCAGGGTGCCCAGTCCCCCCACGATGGCCATGGCCAGATAGGAGACCGATTCGTGGAGGGTGAACGATTCAAATCCCACCCCCCGGTAAAGATAGGCGTGCAAAGCGCCTGCAACCCCTGCAAAAAAACCGGCCAGGGCAAAGGCGTAGACCTTGGTAAGCCCCGGGTGCATGCCCATGGCATCGGCTGCACGGTCATTGTCCCGGACGGCCACAAGGCATCGGCCGTATTTGGTTTTGAGCAGGTTTCTGATCCCGAATCCCAGGAGCACCACACAGGTAAGGATGATATAATACCAGAAAACATAATGGTCGTCCCGGTCGACCTCCCCGTTAAACCAGGCCACCCTTCCCACAAAGATGGTCTGGCCCTGGTTGAAAAAGCTCATGAAATTGATCACCCATTGAAAAATCATCTGGAAGGAGAGGGTGGCAATGGCAAGATATAGATGTTTGAGCCTTAGGGCCGGCAAGCCCACAACACCGCCGAAAAATGCCCCCATAAGCCCTGATAGAAGGATGAGAACCGGCCAGAAATGGGTGACGATCACATGGGAGTCCCCCAGTATCCGGCAAAACGAGGCCACGGTATAGGCCCCGATGCCCACAAAGGCGGCATGGCCGATGGAGATGAGTCCTGCAAAGCCGGTCACAAGGTTCAGGCCCATGACCGCAACAATGGCAATGAGAATATTGTCCACTACCAGCATATACTTATTGCTCATGGGAAAAAAAACAGGCCAGGCAAACAGCAGGACCAGAAACAATGTAAAGATGGACCGGTCCAGGTGGGTTGAAAAGGTTGCCTGTTCTTTTTTGTACGAGGTAAAATAATTTCCTGTTGCTAACCATTGATTTGTTGACATAGGCTACACCCGCTCAATTTCATGAATTCCAAATAAACCATGGGGTTTAAATAGGAGGATGATTAATAGAATGATATAGGGCATGACTTCTCCTGTACCGGAAAGGCCCCAGTTTCCGTCCAGATACCCGGAAGCGATCTGCTGGGTCAGTCCCATGATAATGCCGGCCACTACCGCCCCGAGGATGGAATCAAGGCCGCCGAGGATGACCACGGGAAATACCACAATGCCAAAGGCATGGAGGGTATCAAAGTTCAATCCCGTGATATTGCCGATGATACACCCGGCTGCTGCAGCCGAAAGCCCTGCCGTGGCCCAGGCAAGTCCGAAAACCCTTGGAACCGAGATCCCCACGGACATGGACCCGAACTGGTCATCGGACACCGCCCGCATGGAAATTCCCACGGTGGATTTTTTGAAGAACCAGGAAAATCCGCCAATGAGGACAAAGGTGATGATCACCCCCACCAGCTGGGTCCAGGAAATGGAAATTCCTCCCATGGTCAAAGGGTCTGTGGGCAGAAAGGCCGGAAACGAATAGTTTTCCGTGCCAAAGGGGGTCAGATAGATGAGCCCGTCAATGATGGAGGCCAGCCCGATGGTGACCATGATCACCGAGATGATGGGTTCTCCGATGAGCCGCCGCAAAAAAATTCTTTCCACACTCATGGCCAGAAAAAAGGTAATCACCATGGATCCCAGAAAGGAAAAGAAAATGGGAATCCCCAGGGTTACGGTTAAAAAATAGGTGATAAAAGCACCTGCGGCAATGATCTGGCCGTGGGCAAAGTTTGCCACCCGGCTGGATTTGTATACAAGGACCAGTCCCAGGGCAGCCAAGGCATAGATGGAACCGACCACAACACCACTGACAACAATTTGAAAAAAATAACTCATCAGATTTCTCCGGCTCCTTTCACTGTGTAAAAAGCGATGTTCGTTTTAACCGTGGTTGACTGGCCGTCCTGGTATTGGTAGGAGGCCTCAACCTCTTGTTTGTCAATGGATTCGTCATAGAGCCAATCGTAAAGGTTCTGGTATTTTTCCTTTACAAACTTGCGACGGATTTTACCGGTTTTGGTCAACTCCCCGTCATCCACATCCAATAGTTTATACAGCAGGGCAAACCTTCGTATCTTGAAATGTTCTTTTTCGGCCCGGCTGTTGACATCCAGCACCTGCTCCATCATAAGCTTGGCCACTTCAGGCTTGCTGGAAAGGTCCATGAAGGTGGTGTAGGAAATGCCTCTGTCCTCGGCCCATTTTCCCACAACAACCGGGTCAATGTTGATCAGACAGGCAACAAAATCTTCTTTGTCGCCGTAGATGACCGCCTCCTTTATATAGGGGGAAAACTTCAGGGCATTTTCCAGGAACATGGGGGAAAACATTTCTCCTTTGTTGGTGTGCATGACGTCGGAGAGCCTGTCAATGACAACCAGATGGCCGTTTTCGTCAATGAATCCGGCATCTCCGGAATGCAGCCACCCGCCTTCCAATAATTCTGCGGTTTTTTCCGGAAGGTCGAAATATCCGGGCGTGACAGAATCGGATTTGGAAAGGATTTCCCCGTCTTCGGCAATCTTGCACTGGGTTCCGGGCAAGGGCTTGCCCACCGTATCAGATCTGACATCTCCGTCCCTGTGCATGTAGGCGATCCCGACGATTTCGGTCTGGCCGTATATCTGTTTGAGGTTTACCCCAATGGCCTGGTAAAAGGTGAACAATTCAGGCCCCAGGGCAGCTCCCCCCGTATAGGCCCGCCTGAGCCGGAGAAATCCGATCTGGTTGATCAGGGGGCGAAATATCAGTTGTTTGCCGATCCAGGATTTAAATTTCAGGCCCAGGGGCATGGGTTTACCGCTCATTCGGTAGCCGGCCGATTTCAGGCCGATTTTAATAAAATAATTGTATAAAAGTTTGTTGAGCCAGTAGGACTGGTCGATCTTCAGCCAGATTTCACTGCGGATGGTTTCATAAATCCTCGGGGCGCCAAACATGAAATGGGGCCCGATTTCCTTTAAATCCGACATGGCGGTTTCAACGGACTCAGGAAAATTCAGGGTGATTCCCGTTGCCATGGCAACACCGAAGGAATTCATCTGTTCGCCGATCCAGGCAAAGGGCAGAAAGGACACATATTCATCCGTGGGCTCCAGATGATCCACCTGGGTCAGCTGTACGCCCATATTGATATAATTTTTATGGGTGAGCATGGTGCCCTTGGGAAGTCCTGTGGTGCCCGAGGTGAGACACAGATGACAGACATCATGGCAGGATCCCGCGTCCACCATCTGTTCAAAGACAGCCGGATTCTTTTGATGTTCCGCATCTCCCATGGCATAAAGATCCTTGATGTTAATGAACCAGTCATCGGACATGTATTCGCGCATCCCCCTGGAATCTTCAAAAATAACCTTTTTAACCCCGGGGATTTGATCCCTGACGTCCAGAACCTTGTCCACCTGTTCCTGGTTGTCACAAAACACGGCGGAAACCTTGAGGTAGTTCAGGATCTGGGCGATTTCCGCCGGCATGCTGGTCTGGTAGATCCCGGCGGAGATGGCACCCAGGGAATGGCTGCCAATGGCCACAAACAGCAGTTCGGGTATGTTGTCGCTGATGATGGCAAGGGTATCCCCTTTTTTGAGCCCAATGGCGTTTAAGCCCAGGGCGGTTTTCCGGACATGGTCATAATAGTCTTCCCAGGTATAGGTGTTCCAGATACCAAAATCCTTTTCCCGCAAGGCAGGCCGTTTGGGGCTGGTCTTTACCCGCCACCGGAGCAATTGGGGAATGGAGTATTCAAGCAGTTGTTCATTTGTGTTCATGGGGTTACTCCTCTCCAATATAGGCTTCAATAACTTTTGGATCCTGGGCAATCTCTTCAGGGGTTCCTGCACCGATGAGTTCACCGAAATCCAGTACATAGATCCTATCGGAAATATCCATGACAACACCCAGGTCATGCTCCACAAGCACCACCGTGATATTTCGCTCTTTTTGAATATCCATTACGAAGCGGACAATGTCTTCTTTTTCTTCGATATTCATACCGGCCATGGGTTCGTCAAGGAGCAGAATATCCGGAGCCAGGGTCATGGCCCTTGCCACTTCCACTTTTTTCTGGATCCCGTAGCTCAGGTTTCCCACCATGCTTTTGCGATAGGGCTCAAGCTCCATAAAGTCGATGACATCTTCCACATAGGCGCGGTTTTCCGCTTCGATGCGGGAGGCCTTCCCGTAGAAGAAAAGGGCGTCGAACAGAGAATAGTTTAAATTCTGGTGCCGTGCCAGCAGCAGATTGTCCAGAACAGAGAGTCCCGAGAAGAGTTCCAGGTTCTGGAAGGCCCTGGCAATTCCCATATTGGATATCTGGTGGGGGGATGCATGGGTCAATTTTTTATCCTTGTAGAAAATATCCCCCTTTGTGGGGTGATAAAAACCGGAGATACAATTGAGCATGCTTGTTTTACCGGCCCCGTTTGGACCGATGATGGAGGTGATAAGACCCGGCTCAATTTTCATGTCCACATTGGACAAGGCTTTGAGTCCGCCAAAAGAAAGTGTTACGTCTGAAATGTTTAAATGTGTCATATAGGATCCAAATCCTTTACGTCATATTAACGAAAACGTCCCTGCCTAGTCGCTATAACAAAGGTCATGCGCGAGCGATACAAATGATCGAACCAGATGCCACCTCCTCTATCATCAATTTAAGTTAAACCCTGCAAAATATGAATGTCGAATCAAGGCCCGGCAACTTGCACAATGTGGTAGTCCATAGGGATTACCCTTAGTAAATCGCGTTTCAGGTGTCAAGCCCAAACCCAAGTTTTAATAAAGAAACAGCCTGTTTTACGAATAGGTTTTCTTTATTTGCACCCGGTCAATGGACCCGTCGCCCGTCCTGGGCAATCGGTCAATGAATTCAACATATCTTGGTTTTTTATAGCCGGCAATCAAAGACCCTGTAAAGGCAATCAGGTCCTCTTTGGTCAGCGCCTTTCCGGGGTGAAGGGCGATAACCGCTTTGATACCTTCTCCAAACTTTGGATCCGGCACCCCAAAGACACATACGTTTTCTACTGCTTCATGCTGGAGAATGGCATTTTCCACTTCTGCGGGAAAGACATTCTCCCCCCCCGGCTTGATGAGTTCCCGTTCCTGTTTTCTGCCTTTGAAGAACAGAAAACCGTCGGAATCAATCATTCCCAGATCTCCGGTATGGTGCCACCCGTTTCTGAATGTTAGTTCATTGACTTCGGGTGAATTCCAATACCCCTGGAAAACCAAAGGGCCTTTGACAAGGATTTCTCCCATGGTATCCATGGGCAAAAAACAGTCAAAGTCATCGGCAATTTGGACGGTGGCAAGCAGTGAAAGTTCACCTGCCGACCCCGGCCGTTTAAAGTATTCTGAAAAGGAAATCAGTCCCGAGGTCTCGGTCTGGCCGTACATGGTCCAGAAGGTTGCGCCTGTTGCGGCCTCCCAGTTTTTTACCATGTCCGGCATTTCAATTCCTGCCGTAATCTCAAGGCTGGACAAATCAAAACGTTCCTGTTCGATGATGTCTAAAAGCGTGGCCAATATCGGTGGGAAGGAACCCAAAAGCGTAACTTTTTGTTCCTGGATAAGATCAAGGGTGTGGCGGGGATTAAAGCGTTCTATTATTACATTTTTACCGCCGGCCATCAGCATCCCCAAGCCCAGATTCACCCCCATTATATGGAATAAGGGAAGGATGTTTAAATAGGTTTTGGTTTTGTTGAGGCCAAAGGTATGAACAAGTTGCAGGTTGGACAAAATTATATTTTTCTGGCTCAGTACGGCACCCCTTGGTTTGCCCTGAACGGCTGCCGTGTGGATGATCATGAAGGGATCATCGGGTCGGCCTTCAACCGGCTTTGTAAGGGGGGGGGACTGGTACAGGGGGTCTACATCTCTGTCAATGGCAAAGCAATGGGCCAGACAGGGGTGTGTTGAAGCCAGTGTTCTGGCCTGGTCGGCCATCTCCGGGTCACTGAAAATAACCGAAGGGGTTGTGTCTTCGATAATATGGGCCATTTCATCCGGGCTCAGGCGCCTGTTGATCAGGACCAGGCAGAGGTTCAGGGCAGAGGCCGCCCCAAAAAGATGGAAAAAAAACGGGTGATTGCAGCTGAGGATGGCGATCCTTGCCCCGGGCGTAAGATCGAGACCCGATAGTCCCTTTGCAAGCCTGCAGGTTTGCAAGAAGAGGTCTGAATAGGAGAAGTCTTCTTTGTTCCAGTGGATGGCAGAGATGTCTTTGTTCAGCCGTGCATTTTTTTCATAGATGTCAAAAAGGCTTAACTCATACAGACTGTTCATGAACCGTTACTCCTTGGGAAAGGACATATTAAAAGGTTTATGCATCAGGTCAATATCCACTTTCGGCCAGACAGAATCAAATCAGAACGAGCGCTCAGTCTCAGGTATGCCAACAGTAATAATTCAATTGGTTCCGGTTTGTCAAAGACTTTTTTTTTATTTTTTTAAAGAGCGGTTTCAGCTGGGAAAAATACCGAAAATGTGGTGTGTCCCGAATTCAGGCAGTCTGCCTGGCAGGTGCAAAATTTGCATTTAAGGATATCGCCCGGACAGGAATACGCCTTGTTCTCCATGAGAAAACAACACCGCCTGGAGTCCATTCGAAGGGAAAACCCCAGGCGGTCTGAAAAAAGTTTCATCCGCAGCAGGTCGGCCCCTTTCCCGCCGGCATTGAATTCAAATGGGGTTTTGGTTGAATAGACCAGGGTTTCCTGGGTGGAGAAAAATCCTTCAAAGATTCTTTTCTGGTCGTCTTTTTCGATGCCCACGCCAAAGTCATGAACCGTAAAAAGGGTTCCGTTATCCTGATTGTGGGCACTGATGTCGATACGTCCCTGGTCCGGCGTGTTTTCAATGGCATTTTTAACCAGCCCGCCCATGACCTTGTCCAGCACCTCCTGGGGGATGAGCAGGGGGGCAAGCCCCTCCTGGAAGTCAATGTTTATCTCAATGCGTCTGAAATGGAATGCGGGTGCCATGCCATGGAAGAGATCCGTGAATGCCGCTGAAATCTCAATGGTTTTATGGTGCAAAGACCTGTGGCCGAATTCCCTGTCAATCAGCTGCCGGATCGATTCGCTTAACTGGTCAAAGTTCGCATTTTCGTCATGGAGGCATTGTTCGACAAGGGTTTCCAGTTCATCCTGGCAGGTTTCCAGCATTTTGAGCAGCAAAATTCTGGCTTCGTATGTTTTGTTTTCCATGATATCCGCCACCTCATCCTGAATATCCACAATGCGGGAAAGGTTCCGTTCAATGCGGTTCAAGGTGGCATCCATTTTGACTTGGGGAAGGGCGGACAGTTTTTTCCTTAGGATCTGTAAGGAACCGGTGAGAATGGCCACCGGCGTCTTCAGTTCGTGGGACAGATGGTTGATGGCTTTGCCCTTTGCCCGGTTCAGGGAGGCCACATCCCGGTAGGCCTCTTTCAGGGCATCTGAAAACCGTGCATTTTCAATGGAGATGGCTGCGGTTCCGGCAATCATGGTCATCAATTCCATATCATTGCCATCAAAGAGATTGGCTTTTTTGTTGATGGCGCAGAGAACCCCGATGATCCTCCCATCGCTTCGGATGGGAACTCCCATGATACTCCGGGTCTGATATCCCAGTTTCTTATCTTTTTCCGGATAGGTTTTCAATAAAAAATCAGGATCATTCACCACCTCGGCCTGACCGGTTTTCAAGACTTTGCCGGCAAACACTTCGTCCAGGGAGAACCGGAATTCCTTGGCCCGCTCCTGGGTGTCTGAATCGTCATAGGAGGCCCCCAGAAAGAAAAGGTCTTCTTTTATTTCATCATAGAGCAACACCACTGCACCTTCAGTGTTTAAAAGGTTCTTGACCTCTTGGGTAATATAATCCATCAATTCTTCCAGGTCCAGATATTCGGGCAGGGCCGCAGAGATTCTCATGATGGTTTTGTTGTTGGCCGCCAGCCTTTTTTCTTCGGTGATATTTCGTAAAATAACAAAGGTCTCTTTTTTGTGTTCTTTGAACCGCTTATGGGAGGCGGCCCAGATGACCACGTCCAGAATCCTGCCGTCCCGGGTCAGGCGCTGGGTTTCGTAGCGGCCCAATTGATTGTCTTCCCGAAATTGGGTCAGAATATCAATGGTTTCGGCTTCCAGGGATGGGGGAACAAAGTGAAGGGGTTTGCCGAAAAGTTCTTCCAGGGTCCAGCCAAAGGTTGTGGTAAATGCGGGGTTTAGATAAGAAACCAGGCCTTGGTCGCCATAGACGATAATGGGGTAGGGGATAAATTCCAGAACATTTCTATAAATTCGGTAGAGTTCATTGATTTTCTGTTCATGGATTTTTTCCTCGGTTACGTCCTGGAGGGTTTCAACGGCGCCTGCAATCTCTCCCCGGCTGTTGGTAAAGGTGGAGGCAGTGAAAAAAAGCCACCGGCCGCTGGGGGGAAGATCCGGGAAAAAATCGGTGGCGGAAAAGCGTCCCTTGCCGGAAATGGTTCTGTTATATTTATACCCGTAGTGCGCTATGATGCCCTGGTCCGAGGAATTGTCAATGATAAGGTCGGCCATGACCGGCCTTTTTTTTGCGTAAAAGGCCTTCCATTGGGAGTCGGTTCCTTTCATCTGATCTGCCCCGAGTCCGGTCAGTTCTTCAAGGGCCTGGTTAAAATGGGTGATGTTATGGTCCTTGTCCAGGACAAAAATGGGAATGGGGGCTTTTAAAATAATCTTGTTCAGCATCTGGTTTTCTTCTTCCAGCGCCTGGATCTTTTTCTTCAGTGCCTGGGTCTCATCTGTATCCCGAGTCATAAAAACTCCAAAAGACTTTACAAGATTAAAGTATCCCCGTATAACAATTGATGATTTTAGCAATCTTAAAGGGGGCCAATGCCAGCATAAAGCCGTTTGCAAAATTGGTATCAATATATAGAATCATCGATCTAAATTGCAAGGCTTTTAAGGGGTGGACAAAAATATGCCTGACACCACGATTAAAACCGAAATTCTGATTCACGATTTAAAGGTGCCGATTTCCGTTATCGATGCCGGTGCAAAATCCCTTCTGAACCGACAGGATTGCTATGGTCCGCTGACGGAAAAGCAGATCAAGGTCTTACAACGGATCATCCGAAATACCCTGACCACCCAGAGGCTTGTCAATGACGTTCTGGAGCTGGGCCGCTCCAGGGAAGGGGTTATGATAACCTCTGATTTCAGTGTCGCCTCCCTTGTGATTGCGGTGCTGGTGGAAATTTTTGATCTGTCCGATCCCAATATCGCCGATCTCATCCGGAAGGTGGAGTCCTATGCAGAACTTGAACAGGTACTTAATCCTGCCGGGGTCCGGCTCGGGTTTGACAAAACAATATGGAAAACCATGGTGCATCTGGATGCTGCCAAGGTGAAGCAGATATTGAGAAACCTTGTGACCAATGCTTTTAAACATAGGGTTCATCTGGTGGAAATTTTGGGTATTATTGAAGAAAAACAAATGATTCTGAAGGTCAGGGATGACGGCCGGGGCATACCGCCGGCCAATCACCAGCGGATTTTTGAAACCTACTTCACCACGGGCGGCTCCATTGAAAGTGCCATTGAAAGCCATGGGCTTGGGCTTGCCGGTGTTATGGTGCTGCTCAAGGATATGGGGGGTGGGCTTTTGCTCAAGTCCGACGATGGAAAAGGCGCCGAGTTTATTGTAACCATCCCGTTGTAGTGGGGTCAGGCTTGTGTTGTTGGGTTTATGAACCATAAACCCAACAACACAAGCCTGACCCCATTATTTGTCAAATTTATCCCAGAACTTTTGATCGTGGGTTCGCCATCCTTTCCCAAACAGCCTTTCAAACAGGGGGTTCAGGAGTGCAAACCAGGTGGAATGGGCGTTTTTCCCCTGTTGTCTTGCCGAAAGGACATCTGCCACAAACAAGGAGATGTCCACCAGCTTGTCCTTGGGCACATAGGCATCTGCCCCCTGCTCAATGGAGCGCTTGAGGTTGTCCGGGGTCAGTGCGTGGGCCGTGAGCATGATGGCAGGGATATCCAGCCGATGGGTGATTTTGAGAAGCGAATAGCCCTCGACCCCCATGATGTCGAGGATGGCCGCATCATAGGTGTTGTTTTTAAGGCAGAAAACCGCTGACTCAAAACTGGTCGCCGAATCGGTTTTACAGGTATACAGAAGTTCCTCAAGGGTTTCAAGGATGTCCGGTTCATCGTCCACCAGAAGGATCCTTTTGTCTTTAAGAATGTCTTGATGGTCCATTCTTCCTCCCTGTTCTCCGGTTTGGATGCACGGGTGTTTTTTATTGGAATCTTTTCAACACGTCGATGACAGAATCAATATCTGAACGGGTAATGGCGGCATTGACCTGGAAACGTATGGTTTCATCCCCTTTTGGCACCACGGGAAAGGTCAGTCCCACCACCAGGACCCCGTGGTCATATAAAAAGCGCACAAGTTCATGGGTTCGGTTGGTATCCCGGACCATGAGGGGAACCACGGGATGGGGGCCCGGAATGGATTCCAGGCCTAAGCTGTCAAGTCCCTGTCTGAACTGGACGGTTCTTTCTTTTAACTGCCCGAGCAGCCCAAGTCCTTCATCTGAATCGCAGATATTCAGGGCTTCCACTGCCGCTGCGCAGTCGGCCACGCTTAAGGGATTGGTGTAAATATAGGTGTCTGCCTTTTGCCTCACCGACTCAACCAGAATCCTGCTTGCCGCAATAAAGCCGCCATTGACCCCAAAGGCCTTGCCAAAGGTTCCCACGATAATATCCGGAACAGCCCCACAATGTTCCTGGGTGCCGCGACCCGTATCCCCATAGGCTCCCATGCCGTGGGAATCATCCACCACCGTGATCACCCCGTCGGCAAACTTTGCATCATAGGCGTTGCACAGTTCCACTATTTCATCAATGGGTGCATGGTCCCCCCGCATGCTGAAAATTCCGTCAAAGATCACCACCACCCGCTCAATTTCCGGCCCCACCGCATCCAGACAGCGTTTCAGGTCCTTCATGTCATTGTGCTTGAAAATGCCCTTGTTTGCACTGGGGATATTACTGATGCGCATGGCCCGTATGATGGAATTGTGGTTGAGCTGGTCGCCGATCCAATGGGTTTTGGGGTCGGAAATGGACAGGGCCAGGCCGCAATTGGCGGTATATGCGGAATTGAAAATTTTGGCGGCCGGTTTTCCCAGGAACCCGGCAATTCGCTGCTCCAACGCTTTATGGTGGATAAAGGTTCCGTCAATAAACCGCACGGCCCCGGGTCCCACGCCGAATTGATGGGTGGCCTCGTCTGCCGCCCGGATCAACCGGGGGTGATTGGACAGGGACAGATAGGAATTTGAGTTCAAACGGATGAACTCCTTGTCACTGCCGACAAGTTTATACCGGGGTCCTCGGCTCCCTGTGGGCGGCAGATAGCTTTGTATTACCCGTTCTTGGGCTTTGGCCCTGCCCTCTTTTTTCAGGGCTGCCAGCTCTTCTTCCAGACGTTTGTCAAGTTTTGCAAGGGTCATGTTGGGTCTCCGTAAAAAAAAGTAGCCGTCCTAATCCCAATCCAAGATCACTTTCCCGGATCGGCCGGATGCCATGATTTGAAAGCCCTGTTCAAACTGTGTATAATGAAATTTATGGGTGATTAAGGGGGATATGTCCAGACCTGTCTGGATCATGGCGCTCATTTTATACCAGGTCTCATACATTTCCCTGCCATAGATGCCCTTGATGGTCAGCATGTTAAAGACCACCTTGTTCCAGTCGATTGCCGTGTTGTCCGGCATGATGCCAAGCATGGCGATCTTACCGCCGTGGCACATATTGTCCAGAATGGATTTCAGGGCCAAAGGGTTGCCGGACATTTCAAGGGCCACATCAAATCCTTCTTTCATTTTCAGGGTTTGCTGGGCATCTTCAATGGTCTGGCTCCTTACATCAATGGCCAGGGTGGCCCCGGCGCGTTTTGCCAGGTCCAGGCGAAAGGGATTGATGTCTGTCACCACCACATGCCGGGCACCTGAATGCCTGGCAATGGCGGCGGCCATGCAGCCGATGGGGCCTGCGCCCGTTATGAGCACATCTTCTCCCAGCACATCAAAGGAAAGGGCCGTATGGGTGGCATTGCCCAGGGGATCAAAACAGGCCAGGACATCCAGGGGGATGGTTTTATTGCAATACCAGACATTGGTCACGGGAATGGCAAGATATTGGGCAAAGGCCCCGGCACGGTTTACCCCGACCCCTTTGGTGTCGTTGCACAGATGCCGTCGGCCGGCCAGGCAGTTCCTGCAATGGCCGCAGACCAGATGACCTTCCCCCGAGACCAGATCCCCTTTCTTGAAATCAATGACATGGGAGCCGATTTCTTCAATGCGACCGACAAATTCATGGCCGATGGCCATGGGTACGGGAATGGTTTTCTGGGACCATTTGTCCCAGTTGTAGATGTGGATATCCGTGCCGCAAATGGCGGTTTTGATAATCTTGATCAGAACCTCATTGTATTTGATCTCAGGTATCGGCACATCTTCCAGCCATAGTCCGGGCTCCGGTTTTGATTTTACGAGTGCTTTCATTGTTTTCACCCATTTTTATTGATAAAAGACTATTAAAGAATTGAGTACCAATCCCCATTGCACTTGTAAAGGCAAATTTGGTTTTGGTGAAGAAGCGTCAGCTCCTGGGTGCGTTCGGAAATGGCTAACGGGAGCAGCCATGACCAAAATCCTTGACACCAGAGCCGGCGTGCTGGTATAAGCTTGTATATACAAGGCGATGTGCAGCCCTGTCCTGTTTCCGGTGATCGCCTTTAGATCATGGAATTACAAGATTATTAAGGACGCAACTTTCGGAGGTGGTTGAATTACATGGGGTCAGGCGTTCTTTATTGCATTTTGTTCAGTCTGATACGCAAATCTTTATTGCATTTTGTTCAGTCTGATACGCAAATAGTGATCAAAAGCATACTGAAAAAAAGTCTGACCCGTTCCTCCAAAGTCCAAGTTCGAAAGTTGAGTTAAGGAGTATAAAAATGTCGTTACCGAAAGATACCCCCAAATCCATCAAGATTTCTCTTGGGGAGGCGCTGCCCCCCTTAAAAAATTTTCAAAAAGGCATCCGGCGTGCACCGGACAGGGGATTTCGTCTGAACCGGAACCAGACCGCCATCGCACTTAAAAATGCCCTGCGATATATCCCGAAACCCCTCCATGAGATTTTGATACCTGAATTTTTATCGGAACTCAGGACCCGGGGCCGGATTTACGGGTATCGATTCCGTCCCGAAGGAAAGATCTCGGCCAGGCCCATCCATGAATACAAAGGCGCATGTGAAGAAGCAAAAGCCATACAGGTGATGATGGACAACAATCTGGACTTTGATGTGGCCCTGTATCCCTATGAACTGGTGACCTATGGGGAAACCGGCAGTGTTTGCCAGAATTGGATGCAGTATCAGCTGATCAAAAAATATCTGGAGGTCATGACCTGTGACCAGACCCTGGTCATGCAGTCCGGCCATCCCCTGGGGTTGTTTAAATCCTGTCCGGACAACCCCCGGGTGATTATCACCAACGGGCTCATGGTGGGGCTTTATGACAATCAGGAGGACTGGGAAATCGCCGCCCAGATGGGGGTGTCCTCCTATGGCCAGATGACGGCCGGCGGCTGGATGTACATCGGCCCCCAGGGAATTGTCCACGGCACCTATAACACCCTTTTAAATGCCGGGCGCAAAATGTGCGGGGTTCCGGCACATGGCAACCTGGCCGGTCTCCTGTTCGTATCCTCGGGGCTTGGCGGTATGAGTGGAGCCCAGCCCAAGGCTGCAAAAATTGCGGGGGCCGTCTCCATTACGGCAGAGGTGGATTATTCCCGCATTGAAACCCGCCACAGCCAGGGCTGGGTGGATGTGGTTACCGATGATCTTGACAGGGTATACGCAACGGCCAAATCGGCCAAAAAAGCCGGCCAGGATACCTCCATCGCCTTCCACGGCAATGTGGTGGACCTCATTGAATTTCTCAATGGAACAGATCTGAAGGTGGATCTGCTGTCCGACCAGACCTCCTGCCATGTGGCCTATGACGGGGGCTATTGTCCTTGTGGCCTCCGCTTTGAAGAAAGAACCCGGCTTCTGGCTTCCGACCGGGAAAAATTCAAGGAACTGGTGGACGAAAGCCTTAAGCGCCATTACCGTGCAATCCAGGCCATTTCAGCCAAGGGCACCTATTTTTTTGACTATGGGAATGCCTTTCTCAAGGCAGTGTTTGATGCCGGCGTGACACAAGTGGCCAGAAACGGAAAGGATGCCAAGGAGGGCTTTGTTTATCCTTCCTATTTTGAAGATATCATGGGACCGATTTTTGATTACGGCTACGGGCCGTTTCGGTGGGTGTGCCTGAGCAATGACCCAAAAGATCTGGACAAGACGGACAGGGCGGCCATGGACTGCATTGACCCCGAGCGGCGCCCGGAAGACCGGGACAATTATATTTGGATCCGGGATGCAAAGAAAAACAGGCTGGTGGTGGGCAGCCAGGCCAGAATTCTCTACCAGGATGCCCAGGGACGGGTTTCCATTGCCTTGAGGTTCAACCAGATGGTGAGGAACAAGGAGGTCTCGGCCCCCATCATGCTGGGCCGTGACCACCATGATCCGGGGGGGACCGATTCGCCCTTCAGGGAAACCGCCAATATCCATGACGGCAGCAATGTGTGTGCGGACATGGCCACCCATTGCTTTGCCGGCAACGCAGCCAGGGGAATGACCATGGTGGCCCTGCACAATGGCGGCGGTACCGGTATCGGCAAAGCCATTAACGGCGGGTTCGGCCTTGTGCTGGACGGCAGCGACCGGGTGGACCGGATTATCCGATCGGCCATGCTCTGGGATGTCATGGGCGGGGTGGCCAGAAGAAACTGGGCGGGAAATAAAAATGCCATGGAAGTGGCCATGGCATACAACGAACAAAACGACAACGGGGATCAGGTTACCGTGCCCTTTCTGGCCGATGACCTTGCCGTCAGCAAGGCGGTTGATCCGCTGTTTCCCTGATCCGGTTTTGGGTTTTTTGCGGCCGGCATGGAGCCGGCTTTTGTTGGTATCCTTTTGGTCTCTACCGGTTGCCTGCCTGAAGCCACGCTCCGGTGACCATCGGCTTCTCTTAAGGTTTGGGGCAGGTCGTTGACAAAACGGGGCAATTTTGCCATCCATGCCAAGGGGAAATACCCTGCCGGAGGAACCGGTATTCAAAAAATATACTGACGTTAAGATTTTAGAATACCGGCCAAAATGGAAGTTTTATGATGAATTTTGTACCTTCTCCCAAAGTCGATTCAGCTTCCATCTCCCCCCATGGTCATCGACAATTATAAAATAGGAGAATGATAGACCCAGCCCCGTTCCCTTGTTTACATCCTTGGTTGTAAAAAAGGGTTCAAAGATTCTTTTAAGCGTTGTATCGTCCATTCCAGGTCCATTGTCCTCTATTTCTATTCGTGCCATATTCCCGGCCTTTTTAACGCGAAAGGTCAATTTTGGTATTTCCGGTTTTTGTTCTGCCTCAGATATGGACTCGGCTGCGGTTTTGATAACATTGAAAAATACCTGTAATATTTTGCTCTCTTCGCAGGCAATTTCGGGAAGTTCCGGTTCAAACTCAGTGACGATCTTAATCTGCTTAAACTCATATTTTTTTTTCAAATCATAATCACTTTGGGCAAGTTCAAGTGTTTTGTTAAGTAATTCATATATAGGATGACTGGATTTTGAAGCCCCCCCCCTTTCGTGCAAAGGAAAGCATATTATCAACAATTTTTGCGGCATTACTCCCGGCGTTGAGCATGTTTTTGAGCAGTTGCGAAAAATCTTCGTCTACAGTATCGCTATGATATGGAAAATGAACCGCACGCTCTTTGGTGTTTAAAATTGCAATAAAAAAATTCGTAACATCAAGAATCTCACCCAATAGGCTGTGAATTTTTGTATAGAGCGCATCTAAATTCAGGGTGATATTCACAGCATTTGAAATAGAAAAAAGTGTACGGGTTATTTTCTCCTTCTGCTTTAATTTCTCCTGTGCTTTCTTCCGGTCGATGGCAAGTGCGACCTGATCCGAAACCGCAATCAGCAAATTCAGATCTTTTTGTGTAAAATACTCAGGATCCGAATAATGCTGTATCACCATGACGCCGATCACTTCATCCCTGACAATCAAAGGAACCCCTATCCAGATAACAGAAACAGTTCCAATCGTTTTTTCTGTCGCAACCTTTTTTGAAGGATCTCTTTATTGAGGGAAAGAGGTCTCTTTGTTGAAATCACTTGGCTTGTATTTGAAGAACTTTCTTTATATTTTTCCAGTCCCGTGCTAATCGTCTGCCGGGTATCGTACTCATCCACAAAAAAGGGAAAGCTTAACAGTTTTTTTTCACTATCAATAATCGCGATGAAATAATTGGGCAGTTCAATTATATGGTTCAATGAATCATAAATTGACCTGTATAAATCATCCAGGTTATCCGTTGTGTTGACAGCATTTGAAATTGAAAGAAAATAGGGTGCGCGTTATTTTTTCATTCTGTTTAATCTCTTCTTGAGCCAGTTTTTGTTCAAATTCTATCTTCTCTAATTCCTGGACTCTTTTTTCTCGCGCTTCATAAGTCGGTTTTTCAGCCACATGAGCTCTCTTTTAATGTCCCGATAGACATTGATTCATGGCGTTGTTTGGTGTTGTCCAAAATCTTTCGGACAGTATACGCCAAAATTGGTCCCATTCCCTGGTTCATTATACACTGAAATCGCACCATTGTGATTTTGAACAACTGAACACAATGTCCTGCATCTATTTTTTGAAATTGCGTTGTAGCGATATTGTCCAATTTCGACTTTGGACAACTCAATTTTCAGGTGACCCCTGTCATCTTCCATGGCATGTGTAGCATTGGTGCACAAATTAATCAATACCTGATGATCTGAGCAGGATATCAATGGAAGTTGCGATTTTGTTTTATAGCGGTTCTGATAATATGGGTTCCACGTGTAAAACAGTGTTGTACCCACTATTGTTTTTTGATATCCAGAGAGAATGGATATTAATTACCCTTAAAGAGGGGGTCTAAGTTGTTCAGCTTAACCGGTTAGTGGACATGAAGAACCCCATTGGTTCCATACAAACAATAACGTGGGTCCGTCTATCCGGTCAGGTATAGACCAATGGATAAAAGGAGGACAGCTGGAAGACAAAACGCCATATATGCCCTGCCCATTCTGCAAAATGGACCGGCATCAGATAAAATCAAGAAACACAACCGTCTACGCCATTGAAGATACCGCACCGGTAACCCGGCATCACCTGCTCATCATCCCCTTTCGGCATTGCGAAACCTATTTTGAGATGACCCGAAAAGAGCGATGTGATGCCCATGATATGATTGTAAGCCTGCGCCGGCAGATTCTGACTGAGGATGATACGGTGACAGGATTCAATATCGGGATCAACTGCGGCGGGGATGCCGGCCAGACCATATTCCATGCCCATATCCATCTGATTCCCAGGCGGAACAGGGATACACCCAGTCCCAGGGGCGGTGTCCGGGGAGTTGTTCCGGATAAAATGGATTATTAACGTTTTCAGGGCAAAGGTTACGGCTGCAAGGTCCGATTCAGATAACCATCATGCCTTTTCGGCTGCCTTTGGATATGAAGGTCAATGTAAGTATGCCTGGGAATACCATTTTCGCTCGTTGCTTAATTCACCGCAACGTCGATACTTCCACCCGTTGTTTTTCCCTGGGTCTTAAAACTGAAGCTGCCGGAAAAAACCCAGGACTCGGCACCCGGCGGTGTGTATTTCCATCTTAAGTCCCTGCAGGTTGCTGCTGAGGTTGCCGGCCCATTCTTTGGTGGCCAGGTGTGTATGGTCATTTTTATTGTCCACCGTTTTTTTATTTTGTGATGCTGTCCGCATATCCCTATGTTTTGCCATGCGTGTATACAATGCCTGACACCCGAGTTGGCGGACATCGATCCGTCCATGAAACACCTGGCAATATTTTTGGCATGGACCTTGATGCCAAAAATTGATATCGTGGTATGCTCAAGGGTACACATAAATGGCAGATCACTTGCATTTTCAATTGCAGATTAAGGGAAAGCGGGATGATTTGTGAAAGGCAGATCATGCCATGCTGGGCAGGGTGAAACCAGGATAGAGGGGCGTAAAAAGGGGAGGCAATCCATGCACAAGACCAGAAAAATTAAGCTGATCTTAAACGGTCAGCCGACCATGGAAGGGGCAGGGGTCCATCTGAAGCGATTGTTCGGGCACGCAGAAGCACCGACCTTTGATCCGTTTTTGATGCTGGATGATTTCCGTTCGGACAATCCGGCGCATTTTTTAAAGGGGTTCCCATGGCACCCCCACCGGGGTATCGAAACCATTACCTATGTTTTGAAAGGAGATGTGGACCACGGAGACAGCCTGGGCAACAAGGGAATCATCTCCTCCGGGGATGTGCAGTGGATGACCGCCGGCAGCGGAATCATCCATCAGGAAATGCCCAGGGGCGATGCCAACGGCTCCATGCACGGATTTCAGCTCTGGGCAAATCTGCCTGCATCCCAGAAAATGATGCCGCCCAAATACCGGGGGATTACCGCAGAACAGGTTCCTGAAGTTGTGGTCCAAAACGGAGTGGGCATCAAAGTGATAGCCGGCAATATTGGGGGCACAAAAGGCCCCATGGATGATATTGTCATTGACCCGGAATTTTTAGACTGTACCGTGCCGGCCGGTCAAACATTTACCCATGGCGTTGATGCCTCCTATACTGCCGTTGTCTATGTGATAGATGGCACGGGAATCACAGACAACCGGCCCATCGAAAACGGCATTCTGGTGCTTTTTGATACCGGGGATCATCTGTCCCTGACGGCAGGAGACCGTGGGATGCGGGTGCTGGTGCTCACCGGAAAACCGCTGAAGGAGCCTGTGGCCTGGAGAGGCCCCATTGTCATGAATACCCGGGAAGAATTGACCATTGCATTCCGGGAGTACCAGGAGGGCAGGTTTATTAAAACCCAATAAAACGGGGCCGGCCAAATGCCCGGCCGGCAGGACGGGTAAATGGTTTCATGGCCCCTTCCGTATTGCCGGCTCGAGATTTTCGGTATCCGGGTTTCCTCCCAAGAAACTTTGATGCCGGCTGGTAATGGCAGGCCACCAACCCCAAACGGGAGACCACAGATGCGGCTGGCTTTAATCTCTGATATCCACGCAAACAAAGCAGCGCTGGAGGCTGTCCTGAATAAAATCGGTCCATTGGGGGCAGATCGGATTGTTTGCCTTGGAGATGTGGCCACTCTGGGACCAGAGCCTCTTGGCCATGCCGAATATGCCGTCCTCGAGGTGAAAGATGGCCATACCGCCGTTGGCCTGCATCGTATCCCCTTTGATGATAAGGCATTCCAGGACCTGTGGGTGATGACACCCTGAAAGGCCTTGTTTCAGCCGCCCAATGCGCTTCCACCTCCCACCATGTCCAGGCCTATCCCATTATCCAGGTAAAGGATTCCGACAACAGACAGGCCATTGCCGATCTGGCCGGTCCCCAGCCCTGGGCGGTCCAGGTGTTACGGCAGGATTGTTTCAAAGCACCCGGTGAAAAAGAGGACAGCCGCGGGCTGGCAAAAGAGGTCATCCCTTTTGATGGGATCCTGCACAATTGTTACAAAAACCGGGATTCAAACCTGAAGGATCAGGCCTGGACCGGTCAGATGGCAGAATTAACCGGCCCCGGATGAAATCTTTCCTTGAAAAAAAAGGGGTTTTCCGTCGATAATGTGTGAAGGCTACCCTGGTGAACAAAGATAAGATCGGATTTTGGTTGATTTTGACGGAAGTATTTGTCTGGATCAGGTGGTAAAAATCCTTTGCTTTACATTCCTGAATATTTTAATATAAATTTTTTAATTGAACTCAAACGCGACGGAGGAAATAATGGAGATTAAAGTGACCCGGGCCACCCAAACAGGCACCCGGCCAAAGGACGCAGATCTGGGATTTGGCACGGCATTCACCGACCATATGTTTGTGATGGAGTACGCAATGGACAAGGGATGGCATGATGCCCGCATTGAGCCCTTTTCCGATTTTTCAATGTCTCCGGCTGCCATGGTGTTTCACTATGGACAGGCCATATTCGAAGGCCTGAAAGCCTATAAAACAGCGGACAATAAAATTCATCTGTTCCGGGCCCGGGATAATTTCAAGCGAATGAACCGGTCGGCCAAGGGGCTGTGCATTCCGGAACTGGATATCGACTTTGTCCTGGATGCCCTGAAACAATTGGTAAAACTTGAAGAACGCTGGATTCCCGAAACCCTTGGCACCTCATTGTATATCCGTCCCTTCATTATTGCCACCGACCCCTTCCTGGGGGTCAGGTCTTCCTACACCTTTAAGTTTTTCATCATCCTCTGCTCCGTGGGCGCCTATTATGCCGAAGGGTTTAACCCGGTAAAAATCTGGGTGTCCAAGGACCATGTCCGGGCGGTTCGCGGTGGGGTCGGCGAATTTAAAACAGCCGGAAACTATGCGGCCAGCCTTAGTGCCGGAGAACAGGCAAAAAAGCAGGGATTTGCCCAGGTCATGTGGCTGGATGCCCTTGAAATGAAGTATATTGAAGAAGTCGGTGCCATGAACATTTTTTTCATTATCAATGGTGAACTGGTAACCCCGAACCTTTCGGGCAGCATTCTGCCCGGAATTACCCGGTATTCCGTCATTGCCCTGGCACAAAAATGGGGGATGACGGTATCCGAGCGGAAAATCAGCATTGATGAGATTTTTTCAGCAAGTGAAAACGGCACTCTTACCGAGGTTTTCGGGTCTGGTACGGCGGCGGTTATATCTCCTGTGGGAGAGATCCGGTATGGCGAAAAAACCATTCACATCGGGGACGGCACCCCCGGCAAGACGGCCATGAAATTTTATGATGCATTGACCGCCATTCAATACGGCACAGCAGAAGATACTGAAAATTGGGTTGAAGTCATTGGATAGGCTTTTGTAAGCAAAGGGCATTAACCATGGGCAGAATGCCCAGTCAAAAATGAAGTTTGAAGGACCTCAAACTATTGGAGATATAATGGCTAAAAAGAAGGAAATCACCCCCATCGGCACCCGGATCAGGCGGGCCCGGCTGGACAAGAAAATGAGCCTGGACACCATGGCAAACGAAACAGGATTGTCCAAGGCGGCTATCAAAAAGATTGAAGGCGGGGACAAAAGACCGTCCGTGGGAAACCTGCTTTTGATTTCAAGAACCCTCCAGCTGGATTCCGAGTTTCTGCTCAAGGAACAGGAAGGAACCCTGGAGGAGCGGTCCCAGGCCTATACCAAAAGAACGGACAATTATGCCTATACCCCCCTGACACCCGGGGCGGAGAACAAGCATTTAAAGGCATTCCGCATTGTGGTGGATGCCAATACCCGCCATGACGGCGTGGGATTCCACCACGAAGGGGAAGAGTTTGTATATGTGCTGGAAGGAAGGGTGGAAGTACAGGTGGGGGACCATGTCAATGTCCTGGAACCAGGGGATTCTCTCCATTTTAATTCAGGGATCAAACACGATTTGCGCAATACCGGAGATGTTGATGCGGAATTGATCGTGGTCGTCTATGCCCCCTAATGAGAAAGGAGTGATCCATGCTATTCAAGCTTACTGATGAACAATTGATGATCCGGAATATGGTCAGGGAATTTTCCAGAAAAGTCATTGCGGCCACGGCTTCCGAACGGGACAAGACCAAGGCGTTTCCGGCGGAGAATTTCAGGCAGATGGGGGAACTGGGGCTCATGGGGATGATGATTCCGGAAAATTACGGAGGGGAAGCGGCAGATGCCGTTTCCTATGTCCTTGCCCTGTCTGAAATCGCCTATTCCTGTGCCTCAACATCCGTTGTCATGTCGGTTCAAAATTCCATTGTCTGTGAAAGTTTATTAAAATTTGGGACCGAAGAACAGAAACTTGGGTTTCTGGTTCCCCTGGCATCCGGGGATATCATCGGTGCCTTTGCCCTGACCGAGCCCGATGCAGGATCTGATCCTGTCAGCCAGACCACAACCGCGGTCCGGGAAGGGGATACCTATGTGATCAACGGCACCAAGCGGTTCATCACTTCGGGGGAAAACAGCAGCCTGGTACTGGTTACGGCCAAGACAGACGAGAGTGCCGGTCACAGAGGGATTTCCTGTTTTATTGTTCCCAAGGGGACCCCCGGCCTTGTGGTGGGGCACCTGGAAGACAAAATGGGTTTGCGGGCCTCGGATACCACAGACCTGTTATTTGAAAACTGCCGGGTGCCGTGTGCCAATATCCTGGGCAGGGAAGGGGATGGGTTCAAGATTGCCATGTCCGGACTTGACAGCGGCAGGATCGGTATCGCGGCCCAGTCTCTGGGCGTGGCCCAGGCAGCCTTTGATGCGGCCGTTAAATATGCCCAGACCAGAAAGCAATTCGGGTCTGCCATTTCAAAGCACCAGGCCATACGGTTCCAGATCGCAGATATGGCCACCCAGATCGAGGCCGCCCGGCAATTGATTTTTTCCGCAGCCTCCATGAAAGACCGAAAAGAGCCCTATACAAAGGAGGCCTCCATTGCCAAATTGTTTGCCTCTGAAATGGTGAACAAGGTCACGGCCAGGGCCATCCAGATCCACGGCGGATACGGATTTACCAAGGATTACAATGTGGAGCGATATTACCGGGATGCCCGGGTGTTTACCATTTATGAGGGCACAAGCGAGATCCAGCGCATGGTGATTTCAAACCATGTTCTCAGGGACAAGAGAAAGCCTTAGCTTAAAGGGGGGGTGACTTTCATGCCGTTTGTCCTGGCCGCATTGGGATCCGCCATCCTGTTTGGCGCATCCACCCCCATTGGCAAGCTATTGCTCCAAACCCTCACCCCCTTTCAGCTGGCCGGTCTTTTTTATCTTGGTGCCGCCATTGGGGTGTTGCCCTTTTCTTTGCTGGGGCGCACCCCTGTCAGTCTCGTTGTCCCTGATCGGAAAAACAAATTTCGCCTGGCCCTTGCCATCCTTTTTGGCGGAATCCTGGGCCCTGTCCTGCTTCTGATGGGGCTTCAAAAAGGGTCTGGCGTGGCCGTGTCCATGTGGCTGAACCTGGAGCTTATGGCCACGGCTGTCCTGGGATACCTCCTATTCCGGGATCATTTGGGGCGGTTTGGGTGGCTGGGGGTTGGCGGAACCATTTTCGCCTCTGTTTTATTGTCCTGGAACCAGGGCCTCATCGGGTTTACCTCCCTTTTGTTTGTGACGGGCGCCTGCATCTGCTGGGCCCTTGACAACCATCTGACAGCCTTGATCGATACCATTACTCCCTCCCAGAGCACCTTCTGGAAAGGGGTTTTTGCCGGAATCCTGAACCTTATCATTGCGTTTGCAACTGAGCCTTACGGAACAAAGGGCTCAAGTATTCTGTCCGCCCTTGTGGTCGGGGTTTTTGCCTATGGATTCAGCATCAGCCTTTATATCACCGCAGCACAGCATCTGGGAACCACCCGGAGCCAGATGATTTTTGCCACTGCCCCGTTTTTTGGCGTGGCCCTGTCTGCCCTGGTCTTAAAGGAAACCATTTCCCCCATCCAGATGGCAGCCGCCCTGATCCTGGCCCTATCCCTGTTTACCCTTTTTCTTGACCGGCATGATCATGTCCATGACCATGACCCTGTACACCACAAACACTGGCACCACCATGAAGACGACCACCATACCCACCCCCATTCGGAGAATAAAAACTTGCATGGCCACTGGCATCGGCACAAAAAGGTTTCCCACGCCCATCCCCACTGGCCTGATATCCACCACCGACACGACGCTGGTCCCTTGGATGGAAACACAATTGAAAAACACGCAATACCGGCCCCTTTCAGAGACAAGATAAAACCCTGATCAAATCTTTTTTCTTCATTGGCTTGGGAATATACCCATCCATGCCGGCGGCCAGAAACCTTTCCCGATCCCCTTTCATTGCATTGGCAGTCAATGCAATGATGGGGGTGTGGAAAGGGGTTGTCTTTTCCAGGGCACGGATGGCTTGGGTGGTTTCAATCCCTCCCATTACCGGCATCTGGATATCCATGAAGACCAGGTCAAATCTGTCCAGATCCTGCTGAAAGTGTTCCAGGGCCTGTTGCCCGTTTTCAGCAATGACCACCTCCTGGTCAAGACTCTGGAGCATTTTTACGGCTACTTTTTGATTGATGGTATTGTCTTCTGTCAGGAGAATCCGGTACCGCTTAAGGGTGTTTTCCTGGTGGTGGCGGATTTCCTCCAGGGTATAGCGGGTGATAAGCTGGGGGGCGGCAGGCGGTTTGTCTGCGGAATCAGATGGGATCATCTCCAGGTCTCCCGGGGCTGTTTTAAGGCCCAGGACCGTTCGAATGCAGTCAAACAATTGTCCCTTTTTTACGGGTTTGGCTAAAAACCCCTGGAATCCGGCGGCTTTGAGCTTTGCCCCGTCTCCCCGGGCTGCTGCCGACGAGAGCATGATGAGGTGTGTCCCGTTAAATCGCTTGTTCAGGCGGATCTGATTGCCCAGATCCCAGCCCGACATCCCCGGCATCTGCATATCAATCAAGGCCACCTGATAGGGGATATCCAGAGAGGCTTTCCGGATCATTTCCAGGGCCTCAAATCCATTTTTTGCAACATCACAGCGGCATTCCATTGTTTTAAGATAGGCCTGGAAAACGGTTTGGTTCATGGAATTGTCATCCACCACCAGTATGCGTGCCCCTTTGATGTCCGGGGCAAGTTCCGGCAGACAGATGTTCATATCCGACCGGGCAAAAACAATAGTAAAAAAAAAGGTGGTGCCTTCATTCAGACGGCTTTCCATCCAGATGCGGCCGTTCATCAGTTCCACCAGTTGTTTGGAGATGGCCAGGCCAAGGCCGGTTCCCCCGAATTTCCGGGTGATGGAGGCATCCACCTGGGTAAATGAATCAAACAGGGTATCGGCCTTGTCCTGGGGGATGCCAATTCCGGTATCTTTAACCTGGAATAGCAATTCAATGGTTTCAGGGGTCTCCTGTTTTTTGGAAACCCCCACAAAGATGTTGCCTTTCTCAACAAATTTAAGGGCATTTCCGGTCAGGTTGGTGAGAATCTGGCGGAGCCTTCCCGGATCACCTGCCAGGGACGCCGGAACATCCCCGTCCACCAGGCATGCAAATTCGAGTCCTTTTTCATAGGCTTTTATGCCCATTATATCGGCAAAGGAATCCAGGGTTACATTCAGGTTAAACGGTATGGTTTCAATCTCCAGCATACCGGCTTCAATTTTTGAAAAATCCAGGATATCGTTGATGAGAAACAGCAGGGAGTCGGCACTTTGCCGGGCACAGAGGGAAAAATCTGCCTGCTCCGGATCAAGGGGGGTTTCCGAAAGCAGTTCCAGCATGCCGATGACCCCGTTCATGGGGGTCCGGATTTCATGGGACATGTTGGCCAGAAATTCGGATTTTGCCTGGTTGGCGATTTCCGCCGACTCCTTGGCTTCTTCAAGGGCTTTGTAGCTGATCGTGAAATCGACTTCCAGTCTTTGGTGGTTTAACTGGATCAGGCCGATGACAAACAGGATCAAAAAAGCGATAACCACCAGGGTAGAACCGGTGAGAAAGGATGAGGGGGCTGTTGAAAGATTCTGGGGACTAAAGAAAGAAATCAGATGATATCCTCCCCGGAAAGCGAAGAACAGGCAGACCAGGACCAGGGTGACGATCAAAAACGTATTGGAACTGGTAAGGGTTTTGCGGATATGCACAACCAGGATCAGTGTACAGCAGCTAAAATAAAAACCGGTGGCAAAAGAAAACAGGCTCAGCCGTAAATCCATGCTGGGCGAAAGATAGGTAAAAAGGAGCAGGAGGCCAAGGCAGAGGGCCAGGCCGTATAGGTGTTTGTTCAGGATAATTTTTTTCCCGGCAAAGGCAAGAAAGCCCGAATAAAAAACAATATTTCCAATGAAACAGAAAAGATACCCCGAAATGATGGACAGCAGGTGGGGCCAAATTCCCTCCAACACCATGAGAAATAATCCGATACTGTTCAGAATAAGGCCGTAGGTCCAGTGGGAAAAACCGGGATAGGTCTTCCGGGAGGTCATAAAATGGAACATGCAAAAGGCCAGCGTCAGGGTAACAAGCGTCGTGGCTGCAATTAAGGATTTAAGGTCCAGGGCCATAAGCAAGACTCTCTTTTAAAGCCGCCGGGTCCGCTCCGGCAGATGTGGGTTTTGAAAGCAAACGCCTAATGGAAATGAACTTAAACCAAAACCAGGTTTTTCTCAACCGGAAAGAGACCCAGGCCTTGGGCCATCAAATATTGCCAAGGGCAAGGCGTGGAAAGTTGAGGGATTCCCTTTTATGAGTGTCTTTTGTTAATCGATATTCTCAGCTAAAATAATGGGTATCGGAGTATCACGGATGTTCTTACCATAGCAGGCCTATTTTAGGGTCTTATCGGATCTTATAATAAACGTCCCTGGCAGTTGTGTTTCCTTTTTTTCAAATTTTTTGTGGCCAAATCCTCTTTTTCTACCAAAGCGGTCAGCGGATCCATTGTGGTTTTAATGGAGGGTTTTACGTTGCCCACGCTGCCAAATAGAAGAATGCACTGCCGGCCAAAAAACAAAAAGGTGAATAAATCCAGTTGTCAAATTTTGCGAAGTCGCTTCGGCGAACCCGTTTGAAGAAACCCACATACTTGAAATCACCAATGGCTCTTAAAACAAGAACTACCCCAACTGCAAAACCCGTATATTTTACACTTGGTCCATAACCCGTCGGCACAAATCCTTTAAAGACAAGGAGCAAAGCAAATCAGCACAAAAGCAACAACAAAAGTTCCAAAAATTCCTGGTACAAAAACAGGTGTATTCTTTACAACCGGTATCATTTTCTGAATATCAAGCTTGCCTCCCAAAGCCCAGTAAATGTGAAATAGTGCCAGTATAACAAACGCTGCGGCAACAAGAATTGCTATTATTTGCATGTGAACCTTGGATGTTTCATCGTATCCGGCAACCCTATTGAGAATATGGCTGATAAGTGGCCGGCCTGTCTTCCGACGGGAAAATAGGCCGGCCACCGGGGGGGGAAGGGTTAGTACTTGCCGCCCTCGAATATGGAGTCTGCAAAGGCCACATCTTCAGGGCAGAAGACAAAGAGGCATTTGCCGCCGGAATCTGACACAGATCCGTAGACATAATTGATATTGATCTTCTCTTCTCCCAGGCGTTTGGTTATTTTGGCAAACTCTCCGGGTTTGTTGGTGATATCAATGGCAACCACCTCGTTAGAGTCAAACAAATAGTCGTTTTTCTTTAACATGGTCAGGGTTTCATCGGGCTTGTCCGTTAACAGCCGGATCAGGGCAAAATCGGCAGAGTCCCGTTTCATGGAACTATAGCTGGCATAGGATGCCAGGCGCTTCAGGGATTTGCCCCGGGCTTCGAACAGGTTCTGGACATAGGCGGATGCATCCTGGATGGTGATGGCATCAATATTGATATTGGCATCTCCGAAAAGAGCCGTGAGTTTTCCCAGCTCGCCGGGTACGTTTTTTAGAAAAAGCGATATTTCACGTCTGATCATCTTGTCCTCCCCTTTTTTATGCCATCATCCTAATTGTTATCTGCGAAGTTAACCCCTTCATCAAAGGCCTTCATGTTCAACGGAATGATCTTTGCCTTTGCTGCAAATTCTTCTTTGATGCAGTCTTTCAGCAGGTCCGGGTCCACCAGTTTTGCCTTGGCATTAAAGGCGGCCAGGGCAACAATGTTGGCCGCCCGGACACTGCCGGCGGCCGTTGCAATCTCATTGATGGGCACCACAAGCTCCGTGATATCCTTCCGGTTGCTTCTGACGGGAATCAGGGAGCTATTGATGAACACAATGCCCCCGGGTTTCACGTCATCGCTGAATTTTTCCAGGGAAGGCCGGTTCATTGCCACCAGGTGGGTGGGGTTTTTGATGATGGGAGAGCCGATCAGCTTGTCGCTGATGACCACGGTACAATAGGCGGTCCCCCCTCTCATTTCCGGCCCGTAGGAGGGTACCCAGGCAACAAAGGAGCCTTGTTTCATTGCCGCATATGCCAGAAGTTTGGCGCTCAGTAAGATTCCCTGGCCTCCAAATCCTGCAAATTTTATTTCTGTTTGCATTGATTTCTCCAAAAACAACGATAGAGTGTTAATTATCTATTCAGGGGTTTTAATATCGCCCAGTTCATAGTAGGGCAGCAGGTTTTCTTCGGCCCACTTCAAAGAGGCAAGAGGGGTCAGTCCCCAATTGGTCGGGCAGGTTGAAACCACCTCCACAAAGCTGAAGCACTTGTTCTCCACCTGGTATTCAAATGCCTGTTTTATGGCTTTTTTGGTTTTGTTGATCTGCTGGGGTTTTAAAACCGCCTGGCGGGTCACATAGGCCGGAGTGACAAGGGCGCCCAAAAGGTTTGCCATTTTAATGGGCATTCCTGTCTGGTCTGTGTTCCGTCCGGTCGGTGCCGTTGTGGCCCGCTGGCCCGGAAGGGTGGTGGGGGCCATCTGTCCGCCGGTCATGCCGTAAATGGCATTGTTGATAAAGATGGTGGTGAATTTTTCCCCTCTATTGGCGGCATGGATGATCTCCCCCATTCCGATGGAGGCCAGGTCCCCGTCTCCCTGGTAGGTAAAGACAATCAGATCCGGTCTCACCCGTTTGATGCCCGTTGCCATGGCAGGCGCCCGTCCGTGGGCGGCTTCCTGAAAATCACAATTAAAATAATTATAGGCCAGAACGGCACACCCCACAGGGGCTATGCCAACGGTTCTGTCCATGATGCCCAGTTCATCTATGGCTTCTGCAACAAGCCTGTGGACGATGCCGTGGGTACAGCCAGGGCAATAATGCGTCATGGTGTCGCTGAGCACAGCAGGCTTAGAAAATGTTTTTCCCATTGTTGTCTCCTATATCATTGCTTTAATGATGTCGATGATTTTTTCCGGTGACGGAATATCGCCGCCGCATTCGCCATAAAACTCAACGGGCCGCTGGCCTTTGACACATCGTTCGACATCTTCCACCATCTGTCCCATGCTCATTTCAATACTGATGACGGATTTACAGCTTTTCTTGGTGGCCGCTTCAAAGACCGCTTTTTCCGGGAAGGGAAACAGGGTTTTGGGCCGCAGCATGGCAACTTCAATGCCCTCTTCTTTCAAAAGGTCGATGGCGGTCCTGCAGACCCGGCTCATGGTGCCGTAGCTTGTGATCAGCACTTTATAGTCCGCGTCGGCGTTATAGGCTTCAAACTGGATCTCTTCTTGTTTCATCCGGTCATATTTGGCTTTGAGATTCAGATTGTGTGCATTGAGTTCTGTTGGGTCCAGATATAAGGATTTCACCAGGTTTCTTTTTTTACTTTTCCGGGTGGCCATGCCGTTGGTGGCCCAGTCGTCTTTATTGGAGGGGGCTGTGGCCAAATCCTCAGGGAACTCAACCGGTTCCATCATCTGGCCGATGAGGCCGTCCCCTAAAATCATGACCGGTCCCCGGTATTTTTCAGCCAGGGTAAAGGCCTGCATGGTCATTTCAACGGCTTCCTGGACCCCGTCGGGTGCCAGGACCAGCAAGTGGTAATCCCCGTGTCCGCCGCCCTTGGTGGCCTGGAAATAATCCCCCTGGGCCGGCAGAATTCCGCCAAGACCGGGGCCGCAGCGTACGATATTGACAAACACCGCCGGGCACTGGGCTGCGGCAATATAGGAGATGGCTTCGCTCATGAGGCTGATGCCCGGGGAGGAAGAGGTGGTCATCACCCGCTCTCCTGCGCCTGCCGCACCAAAGATCATATATCCGACCGCCACTTCACTCTCCCCCTGGAGGAAGACACCGTCCACTTCGGGCAGGCGTTTTACCAGGTATTCGGCAACCTCGGACTGGGGAGTGATGGGGTAGGCAAAATAATTTTTACACCCCGCTCTGATGGCAGCCTCTCCGATTGCTTCGTTTCCTTTCATCAATACTTTTGCCATTTTATTTATCCTTTGCTCTTTTTTTAACTTGTCTGGGTTTCATTGATACAAATGGCAACATCCGGGCACATAATACAACAGATGGTGCAGTGAATACAATCTTCGGGTCTCGCCTGATAGACCGGAAAATGTCCTTTTGCGTTTACCATATCGGTGATTTCAAGGACGTTTTTCGGGCAGAAATTGACACAGAGCCCGCATCCTTTACACCGTTCGGAATCAACAATATGTTCGTAGGCCATACAAATTACTCCTTATCATATCAAATGCTTCGTCCAGGGAAATACCAGTTTCCGGTCAATGGTCAGCACCGGGCAGGAAAACCGGTCCATATCAAGGTGGGGTATCATCCGGGATGAAGCCGTTATAAATTCAACTGGAAGACCGGTGGTCCGGGAGACCTCTTTTATAAAACAATATCCCTCGTAAATGATTTCCGGTGTGGTTTCATCAATCAGATTGGCATTGGACACAAGTCCCGTGACCGCAAGCTTTGAAGAGATCTCAATTTCCTCTTTAATGCGGAGGCAGCCTTCAATGGTTTCGGTAAAGGGCCGCAAGGGGTTGATCACCTGGAGCATGTGCACTTTCTTTTTGCCAAGTTGCTCCCCGAGGGCTGCCAGGACCGTTACCCCGACATCGTCGCCGCCGGCATCCAGAATGGTCAGTTCCGAAGGCTGGAGGATCATCCCGGCCACGGCCGGTGTGAGGATGGGCAGATCGGCATGCATGTATTTTTTATCGGGCAGCACCACTTCAACCCCTAATTTTTCAAGGGAAACCCGTGCCTCACGGGTTCTGAAATAGGGGTTGACCAGGTCCAGATCGGCGATTTTAACCGCCATTCCCCGAAGTCTCGATTTGGCGGCAAGATTTACGGCGGTTTCGGTTTTACCGCTGCCATAGTTGCCGACAATGATCACAATGCCGTTAATATCAATGTTCAAATACCCTTCCTTTGCCCATATGGTCTTGAGTGAACAACCTAAAACTTGGATTAAATCAAATAAGGGGCTGTTTTGCAAATATTTTTTTTAATTTGTTTTGTTGTTCAGGGCCCTTGGGAGGCCGGATGCGGCAATGGTACAAATTTCATCGTGGGTCAGGCGCCTTCCCCGGGTGATGCTCTGGGTTTTGACGGCCGCTGTGATCTGGGACAGCTGGGTTTTCCCATGGGGGATATTGTTCTGGTCCAGGTATTTTTCAACCAGACGATTCCCGCAAAGAAGGTTTAAATAAAATTTTTCTTCGGCCATGGTGCCGAAATTTCCCAGGGCATGGGTGCCGGCCACATGGGTACGTACCGCCTCCCCAAACACCGGGGTATGGGTCTGGATCAGGCCCGCCCCTGTCTGTTCTCTGACAATGGCATCCACGTACGCATAGTATTTTCTGAACAAGGCGATGTTGTCCGTATCAACCCTCAAGTTCAGGCCCTGGTTTTTCAGCTGTTTGGCTGTGGTGAACAGATCGCCGATTCCGTTTCTCTCGCCGATCCCCAGGGCCGAGACTTCCAGGATATCGGCACCGGCCAGTATGCCCATGACGGAATTGGCCGAGGCCATGCCGTGGTCATTGTGGCAGTGAACCGAGAGCCGGGCTTTCAGGCCGGCCCCTGACAGAACCCTGATGCTGTCATAAACCTGGTTGGGGGCCATGATGCCCGAGGTGTCGGGCAATGAGAGAATATCAATGCCAAGGTCCTGGCTTAGAAACCGGGCCCAGTCGGTGAGCAGGCGACGGTCGGTTTTGCCGATATCCAGCATGGCAATGGAAAGTGCGGCCCCGGGCCTATGGGTGCGAACCATGGCCATGGTGGTCCCAAGGTCATGGAACAGGCGGCTGGTTTCATCCTTTGTGATCGTGTTTTTAACCTGGAGGTGGAAATGGAGGTCATCAAGGCCGGTATCGCACAAAATTTTTGCATCCAAAACCATGGCCCGGCCAAGGGCGGCAATGCGGATTTTAAACTGGTTTGCCTTTGCATGGGCCGCCAGACGGGCAACAATTTTTGCCTCCATGGGATGGGCGGACGGATAGCCGGCCTGGCAGACATCCACTTTCAATGCTTCCTGGAACTCCAGCAGCTTGATCCGCTGTTCCAGAGAAAAGACAAGGCCCTGGAACTGCATCCCCTCCCGCAGGGTCTGGTCGATCACCTTTATTTTCCGGCCAGGAATCTTATCTGCCATGGTTTTCCTTGGGCGGGTTGAAATATCCGTGGACAAGCTTTGGAAATTCCCGGCCCAGGCGCTTAATCAGAACGTTCATGCCCGTGGGCTTCCCTGAGTCCTCTGCCAGTGCCATACGATTCAGATAGTGCTTGGGGTCAAAATTCAAGTTGCGCCATTGTATCATATCGATGTGGTGGTCCTGGACAAACCCGACAAGGGCCGCTGCTTCTTTTTCAGAATCCGTGAACCCCGGGCAGTTCAAATAATTGATGGAAACAAAGATTCCCTTTTCCTTGGCAATTTTGATGCTGTCCAGCACATCGGAAAAAGCATAGGATTTGGGCCTGAAATAGGCCTGGTAACAGGATTCTCTTACCGAATTCATGCTCACCCGCATGGAATCAAGGCCGGCATTGCAAAGGGCTTTCACCCGGTCGGGCAGGCTTGCGTTGGTGTTCAGGTTGATGGTGCCCTTGTCTGTTTTTTTCCGGACCATTTCAATGGCAGAAAGGAGAACCTCTGCCGCGGTCAAGGGCTCTCCCTCGCATCCCTGGCCAAAACTGACCACCGCTTTTTCAACCCGAAAGATGTGCTCCAGGCAGACTTGGGCAATTTCCAGAGGGGTCGGGGTAAAGCGGATACGTTCCTGGCAGGCGCACAAATTGTTTTTTGTCTGGAGGGAGATACACCCCAGACAATTGGCATTGCAGACCGTGGACGTGGGAAGGGGGGCTTCATACCGCCCCAGAAAAAAATTTTTCCCGGCCGGACACCCGTATTCAAGGGCACAGGTTTCAAGGTGGCGCACAAGCCGGTTATCCGGATATAATTTCTGGAGGCGGTTTATGCCGGTCACAATGCCTTCATGGGGCATCTGCCGCAGGTCCTGGCGGGGTTCTGCGTCCACCAGGATGGCGGCTGATCTGAAATCGGTTTCCCCGAACCCCACAGCCCCATAGGAAAAAAGGGGCAGCGCATTTTCAATGCCGGCGTCATCATAGGCGCAGACATGCCGGTTCACATATCCCGGGGAATTGAACACCCCCACGGGATAGATTCGTTTGCCCGGGTCATAGGGGTTGAATTCCATGACCTCAAACTGGTCGCTGTCCATATTAAAGACAATGGGCCTGCGATGGGGAAGCATCATCAGTTCACTGCCATGGGGCATGTCACACGAGTCGGTTTTGGTCAGTATAAAAAGAGACTCCCCGGACATGCCGGCTGCCCCATAGCCTTCCAGGTCGAAAATTTCTCCGTTCTCTGCCGCCACAACGGCCGTGAGAATCTGTTTGTCAATATATGCGATGGTCTTCACCTATTGTATTAAAATTGATCACAGGCCAAGTATACCAGAACCGGATGATATTCTCAATCTTCTTGTCTGAAACCCGGATAATTTGACCGGTTATCGACTCGACCATGTTGATTTTTTACAGGGCCCAGACAGCCGCAGATGATGAATCCTGAAAACCTGGGCTGATCTGCGTCCAATTTTGGAGGTTCTTCTTTGTCCGAGCGCCTGAAGTGCCCATATTGACGGTGTGAAAGTTTTAATTGCTTTGAACTGTCAGGTCTGATACCTGATGGGCAGCAGGATCAAAACAATGGAAACTGGGAAGCAAAATTTGGTTCTGCCAAAAAATTCATTTATTGAAAATGGAGTCCCCCATGCCCCATGCAGACGACCAGACCATTGCCTATTTCAGACAGCGCAGCCAGGAAATAGATGACCTTTTTGGTATAGGGAAAAAACAAGCGGGTGCCGCACTATTAAACCAAACCCTGGGGGAGGCAAAGGAAAAAGACGCGGCCTATTTCCTTTTTTTCCAGGGGGAGGAAGAGGGGTATATCCATGGAAATCGTTCCAGGCAGGTTCAGTTTTTTAAAGAGGCTGTAAAAATTAGAAATGCTGATTTTTTCTTGTTAAGAAATTTAGGCGTCTGCCTTTCAGCAAAAGGAGACGAGGATGAAGCCATCAAGCTGTTTGATAGGGCCCTGTCTCTGAATCCGGAAGATTATCGT
>JAHIVS010000396.1 GCA_018816605.1 Pseudomonadota bacterium | reverse complement strand
GATTTGTTTCCCTGCGCTATCGGTTCATCTTTATGACCTCGTTGATGCTGATGCTATTGCTGACCCTCCTTGCCCTGGTTCTGGGTCTCCTTCAGACCCGGACCATCCAGAGCCGGATTGAAAAACAGGGACTGGCCATCGGAGAGAATCTTGCGGCCATATCCGTTGATCACCTGATCACCTATAACTATGTTGCCCTGGAAAAACTGGTGAACCAGGCCGTCAATAATCCGGAAATTGTTTATGTGATTATCCATGACAAGGAAGGCCGTGTCGCCGGATACAGCAAAAGATCCGACCTGCAGAACAAAGTCCTGACAGATGCGGTGAGCCTTGGGGCTATTGCGGCAAAAGAACCCTTTGTCACAGTCCATGAACCGGATTCCGGCCAAAGGCCGGTCATGGATGTGGCCGTGCCCGTATACCTTCCGAATTCCCGGGACAGGTGGGGGACCATCCGGGTCTGCTTATCCCTTGAATTGATGTATCAGCAGATCCGCCAGACACTTTGGAGTATTTTGATTCTGGGATCTGGTGCCCTTGCCATTGGTATTCTGATCTCCAACTGGGCTGCCCAGCGGGTCACACGCCCCCTGGAAACCTTGGTAAAGGCGAGCATTGAAGCCGCCCAGGGCAATTTAAAGCAAAGTATTTCCATTCATACCCGGGATGAAGTGGAGATCCTGGCATCCAATTTTTCTTTTATGATCAAAGAAATCCTTGCCCAGAAACAGCAATTGGAAAACCAGCTCAAAGAAATAAAACGATTGCAGCAATATGCGGAAAAGATATTGGCCACTATGAGTGACGGCCTTCTTGCCGTTGATGTGGACGGGATGGTCGCCGCAATAAATCCGGCAGCCCATGCCATTTTGGGTATTTCCCCGGGCCAGTGTGTAAAAGGCTGCCATGTTTTGACGCTTTTTAATAAAGAGAGCCTTTTTACAGACTATTTGCGAAAATCCCTTGCGAACCCTTCTGGACGAAACCAGCAGGAGATTCATCTCCAGAGGGACGGAGAGCCCCAGATCCTTCTGACAGGAACAGGGATTCTTGAATCAGACCAGAACAAACCCGGCCAGATCATATTCAACCTTAATGATATTACCGCCCTTAAGAAGCTTGAGGCAAAAATCCGTCAGACCCAGCGCCTTGCAGATCTGGGAACCCTTTCTGCGGGCATGGCCCATGAAATCCGAAACCCCCTTTCAGCCATAAAAACCTATGTGGCACTGTTGCCCGGTAAAATTGATAAAGCCGGTTTCCTGGAAAAATTTCAGCGGACGGTTCCCAGGGAAATCAACCGACTCAACACACTCATAGAAGAGCTTTTAGAGCTATCAAGTCCGCCAAAATACACGTTCAACCCCATTGATATCCGGGAGTTGCTGGGGCACTGCATTGAATTACTGGAAGCAGACTTTAAGACCCGGGGCATTGACTGCCAATGGGATATTCCCAGTGATTTACCAACAATTATGGCCGACACGGACCAGCTTGAAAAAGCCTTCATCAATCTGCTGCGAAATGGTGCCCAGGCCATGCCCGAAGGCGGAAAAATCGCCCTTCATGTTCGGTGCAGGGAAAATGTGGTAATTCTGGATTTTAAGGATACAGGCCATGGGTTTTCTTCCGACCTGGCCCAAAGTATTTTCACACCGTTTTTTACCACCAAGGCAAAGGGAACCGGTTTAGGGCTGGCCATCACCCACAAGGTGATTTCAGAGCACGGGGGGCAGATTGAAGCAACCAGCCGGGAAAATTACGGCAGTTGCTTTTCCATTCGCCTGCCGGCAAGACACGCTTAAACATCTTTCGGATCCCGGGTAAGACCCAAGGCTTTCATTTTCTGGATAAGGGTATTTCTGTGAATGTTAAGCAAATTTGCCGCCATGGTCTGGTTCCACCTGCAATTTTGCAGTGCCCGCAGAATATAAAGACGTTCAAATGCATGGCGGGCATGGATCAATCCCTTGTTTTCTTTGGTGCCCCTTTGTGCCCCGTTTGCCGATTCTCCATGGAAAAAAAGATCAAAGGGAAGGTCTTTCTCGTCAATAAACCGGTCTTCTGCCCCCAACACCACCATCCGTTCGATAAGGTTTTCCAGCTCACGGATATTGCCGGGCCAGGGATAGTCCTCCAGCACGGCAATGGCATCCGGGGTAAACCCTTTTATGTGTTTGTTCATCTGGCGATTGAACCTGTCCAGAAAATAATCTGCCAGAAGCGAGACGTCTCCTTTGCGGTTCCGAAGGGGCGGCAGCAATATGGGCACCACATTCAGCCTGAAATAAAGATCATCTCTGAAGCTGCCTTCTTTAACCATCTAATCCAGGCTGGTGTTGGTGGCCACAACAATTCTGACATCCACCTTAATGGTACGGTGGCTGCCCACCCTTGTGAACTCCCGCTCCTGGATAAATCTTAACAGCTTTGCCTGGAACTCCGGTTTCAGGCAGGAAATCTCATCCAAAAAAATAGTGCCTTGGTGGGCAAATTCAAACTTACCCATGCTCTGTTTATGGGCACCGGTAAATGCGCCCTTTTCATGGCCGAACAATTCCGATTCCATGAGCTCTGCGGGTATGGCCGCACAATTGATGGCAACAAAGGCCTTTTCCCTGCGCAAACTTGCGGTGTGAACCGCCCTTGCAATCAATTCCTTTCCCGTTCCGCTCTCTCCGGTTATCAAAACATTGCTGGCTGTCTTGGCCACCTTTTCTACCAGATCAAAAATACGGGCCATACTTTGTGATTTGCTGACAATTTGATTGTTTTGAGACCCCGAAGCAGCCTCAGACCTATGAAAATTGACTTCTTTCACAAGACTTCGCTTTAGCAAAACCTTTTCCACCCGGTTCAGAATAATCTCATGGTCAAATGGCTTTGTGATATAGTCATAGGCACCTAGCTTGATGGAATCAGTGGCTTCCTGGGCACGGTCCACAGCGGAAATCATGATGACATCCAGATTTTTATCGTGGGCCTTGATCTGCTTTAGGGTTTGGATGCCATCCATTTCCGGCATGACAATATCCAGAAAGATAAGATCAAATGCCTTTTTTTTAACCTGGTCAAGGGCCTTGAATCCGCTGTCGACACAGATGACGTCATAGTCGTCTTCCAGAATCTCCGTCAAGGCATCCCTGATGGCTTCATCATCGTCCACCACCAGAATCCATGCAGGTATCAAACCCATGTTGTTGTCAGCCACTGAAATTATATCCTTTGTTTGTCCATCCATCCCCCCGGACGATTACCTTACTCAACGTTCGGACTTCGTCTTTGCAGGAGCGAGCCAGGCTTTTTTTATTGTGCTTTTTATCAATATTTGATTATCAGACTAAACAAAATGCAATAAAGAAAGCCTGACCCCATGTTAAATTAACCAACCCCGAAAGTTGAGTTGCCTTACCATCGAATTACTACAAATTTTATTTTTTTACCATGGTTTCATTTCCCCAGGGCATGAAAATCCAGGACACAACAAAAAATATATTGACCCTTTTTTTAAATTCTGTTAACTATCACACCCCATCATGGTTAACAAAGCAAATGCAAAAAAAGAGGCCATTCTGGAACTTTTGTACCAGGCCTCGGGGGACACAGTGTCCGGGGTCAGAATCAGTGAAGCCACCGGCATTTCCAGGGTGGCGGTATGGAAGCACATATCGGCATTGAAACAAAGCGGCGTTCCCATTGAATCAAAGCCCAATGGATATGTCCTTTCCCGCCCGGAAGACCTGCTGTTCCCCTTTTGCTTTGAAAATCCCATAAGGGAGCAGATCCACCATTTCCAGGAAGTAAACACCACCATGGATACGGCAAAAGCCCTTGCCAGACAAGGAGCACCCCATCTAAGCTGCGTGATTGCCGAGCACCAGACAAAGGGAAGGGGCCGTCTCAACCGGGAATGGGTATCTGCCGAGGGCGGATTGTGGTTTACCCTTGTCCTCAGACCCCTTGAGCCCCCGCACCTGGCATATATTTATAATTTTGCCGCATCCCTGTGCCTGTCAAAAGTTTTAAGGCAACTCTTTGCGCTGAAGGTCAGTGTAAAATGGCCCAATGATCTTTTGCTGGGAGGAAAAAAACTGGCCGGCATGCTGTCCGAAATGGAAACCCGTGGAGATATGGTCCAGTTTTTGGTGGTCGGAATTGGCATCAATGTGAACAATGATCCTGCCCATAAGGAATTTAAGGCGGTTTCCCTGAAAAATGTTCTCAAAAAAAAGGTGTCCCGCAAACACATTATGACCCGATTTTTATCTGAATTCCAAAACACAATTCAAGACATCAATTGCCCGCATATAATCGATCAATGGAAAAAACAGACCAGCACCATCGGCAGCCGGGTCCGGGTTGAAACCTTTGACCAGATACATGAAGGCAAGGCCGTTGATGTGGATGAAACCGGTGCCCTGATCATTGAAGATGATCTCCAGCAACAACACAAAATAATCTATGGTGATTGTTTTCACGCATAAAGGAAAAAAATGACCCCTCCCAACCAGCTTAAAATGACCGTATACACCGCCCTCTTTGTCGCCCTGATCGCCATGGGCGCGTTTATCGCCATCCCCCTGGGGCCAGTCCCCATTGTATTGCAGAACCTGTTTGTCCTCCTGGCAGCCATCATTCTGGGGCCTGTCTGGGGACTTGCCTGTGTGGGCATCTATCTTTTGATCGGCCTTGCCGGACTGCCTGTTTTTGCAGGCGGCACCTCGGGTATCGGCAAACTATTCGGTCCCACCGGCGGATATCTCATCGCCTATCTGCCGGCTGTTTTTGTGACCGGTGCCCTTTCAAAGAAACTAAAAACCAATATGGCAGGGGATGTGATTGCCATGGTGATCGGTTCTTTGATTGTCTATGCCATCGGCGTTTCCTGGTTGAAAATTGCATTTTCCCTGTCCTGGCAAAAAGCTGTGACCGCCGGCATGCTTCCTTTTCTCATCGGAGACGCGCTGAAAATAGCGGCCGCCGCTTTTATGGCAAAAAAAATCAGACCCCTGATCAGATAACCGGCATTCCCAGGTATTTTACATGACACCCCCACTTCTTGAAATCCGGCAGCTCACCCATCGCTACCCGGACGGGAACGGCGGAATCTTTGACATCAATTTCTCCATTTCCAAGGGGGAGTTTATCATCCTGGCCGGAAAAAACGGGTCTGGAAAAACAACCCTGATCCGCCATTTAAACGGGCTGCTTTTACCCCAAAAAGGTGAGGTCCGGCTTTATGGGCAAAACATCCTAAAGGACCTGACCCTGACCCGGAAAACAGTGGGCATGGTCTTCCAGGATGCAGACACCCAGATTGTGGGCGATACCGTATTTGACGAGGTTGCCTTTGGTCCTGAAAATTTAAACCAGCCACGGGAGCAGATCAAGGCAAAGGTGGTTGGCCTACTGGAACGACTTGATTTGATCGGAAAAAAGGACCGGAACCCGGCCACCCTTTCCGGAGGCGAAAAAAGACGGCTGGCCATTGCCGGCATTCTGGCCATGGACCCTGAAATCATCATATTTGACGAACCCTTTGCCAACCTGGACCACCCCGGGAGCCTATCCCTTCTGTCCACCATTTCCCATCTGAATCAAAAGGGCCAGGCCATCATCATGGCCACCCATGATGTGGAAAGTGTTATGAACCATGCCTCCCGTATGCTCATTATGGACGACGGACGGCTTGGGGCCGACGGATCTGTTACAGATCTGGTCAAAAAGCTTGAATCCTACGGGGTAAAAGAACCCTGTGCCTGTAAAATAGCGGCCAGCTTTCCATGGCAGCCTTAAATCCCTTCATGTTCAGACCGGGCAATTCCCTTCTGCATTGTCTGGACACCCGGTGTAAACTTTTCTGGGTCTGCATGACCAGCCTTTTTATACTCAACGCAGAATTTATCGCCTGCTGTATCTTCCTTGGGGTGCTGATCGTTTTCATCAAACAGGCCCGGATTGGGGTGAAAGATACGTTGAGACAATTAAAACTTTTCCTTGTGTTTCTGGGGTTCATTTTCCTTGCCCGTGCCCTGACGATTCCAGGTGATCCCCTTGTCTTTTTCCATGGGTTCACCATCACCCGCCAGGGACTCAACCAGGGAGGACTGGTTGCCCTCAGGTTTTTTCTGGTCATGGTCACAGGCCTTGTCTTTTCCGCCACAACCCGACCTGCCAGCCTGAAGAGCGCTGCCCAATGGATGTTAAAACCCATCCCCTTTGTGCCGGAAAAACGGGCGGCCGTTATGATCAGCCTTGCCCTGCGCTTTTTCCCCCTTATTCTGCAACAGGCAAAGGAAACCGCCAATGCCATTGATTCCCGGTGCGGCAACCTGCAAAAAAATCCCATAAAGCGGTTTGTCCGGCTGGCCCTTCCCCTCTTGAAAAAAACTTTTTTATCCGCCGATCACCTCATCCTTGCCATGGAGGCCAGGTGTTATGGAGAAGACCGCACCGAGCCAGGATTTGAACCCAGCGGAAAAGAGAGAATTTTCATCCTTGGCAGTCTGGGGTTCTGGCTTTTCCTCTTTTATTTTCAATAGGCCTGTCCCCTTACATTATATTTTGGTCATCCGGGGAAATTTATATTGATCCTGGACCTGTTCTATTGTAAAATCCAATTCATAATAAATTTGTATTACTTTTTATGTTAGAGCATATTTAATAATCGAACTCCGAAAAGGAGATGCCATGCCCAAAACAGAGGATCCGTTTCTCGGACCCGCCATTTTCAACCTGAGGGGAAAACAATCGGTCAGGGCAACCTTTAAATTGTCCCAGAAAGCCATTGATTCCATCGGCCTCGTGGCCATCCACCTGGGCATCAAACAAAAATCCCTGTTTGATCACATCATTGAAGACATGGCCGCCCTGGACGACCTGGCCAAAACCATCCGAATCCGGCAATTCAATAAAATTTCCAGACGGCAAAAAACCTTTGTCCTCAGCCGGAAAACCATTGATGCCCTGAGTGCCATTTCAGAGGCCTATGGCATGCCCAGGGATGCCCTTGTTGAATATTCGGTCAAAAAACTGGAATCGGTTATCATGGCAGAAAAACTGCGCCACATAGAACGCAAAAAACTGTATCACCAGATGACCACCCATTTTCTGGCAGGAGAGGCATTGTACAAAAATGCAACAGGGATTCTGGGTAAAGACGATCCTTTTTGCCAGCGCTTTGAAAAGTCCGTTGCCATGGCAAGAAAAACCACCCAGGAGGTGGATGAATTTCTGGAAAAAAGCAAGGTTTTAGAAGACTTTTAAAATAAATTACGTAGTTTATTTATTATCAAGGAGGATGCATTGATAGATGTTCAGAACCTGACCAAGTACTATAATGACTTTTGTGCGGTTGATCATATCAGCCTGACTGTCCAGCCCGGGGAAATACTGGGTCTTCTTGGTCCAAACGGCGCAGGGAAAACAACCACCTTAAGGATGCTCACGGGATTTTTCAAACCCAGTTCCGGCAGTATCACGATCAACGGCCTGCAAATGGGCAAAGACAGTCTTAAAATAAAATCCATGATCGGTTACCTCCCCGAATCCGCTCCCCTTTACCATAACATGCTGGTATATGATTACCTGACCTATGTGGCCAAGATCAAAGGACTCCATGATCCGGACAAAAGACAGACACGATTCAGGGAATTGGGAAAACTTTGTGGAATTTGCGATATTATGGGAAAACCCATTGCCACGCTTTCCAAGGGCTTGAGACAACGGGTCGGCATTGCCCATGCCATGGTGACAGACCCCGAGATCCTGGTCCTGGATGAGCCCACCTCCGGACTTGATCCCAATCAGATTGCGGAAATCAGGGATATCATCCGGTCCATTGGAAAGGAAAAAACCATTATTTTTTCCACCCATATTCTAAGCGAGGCCGAGGCAACCTGCGACACGATTGCCATCATCAACAAGGGGCGGGTGGTGGCCAACGACACCACCTCCCGCTTAAAGCAGAATGCGACCCAGACGTCGCTCATCCGTCTCTCCCTTTCAGGCCCCACTGAAAACCAGGCCCTGGAACTGCTGAAGACCATTGGTGACCGGCTGGAAATAAAGCCCATTGCTCCCATTGAGCAAGGCATGGTTTCCTTTGAAATCAGGAACCCGGACATTGGATCGGAAAATACTGGTCTCAGATCCCGGATTTACATGAAAATCAAAGAAACCGACTGGACCCTGACAGAGCTTGCCAAAGAATCCCAGGCACTTGAAAAAATATTCCAGGAACTGACAAGAGAGGACGTCTAATGCTGACCCAGATCAAAACCATTGCTGCCAAAGAATTCAAAGACTATTTTATCTCACCCATCGCCTATATTGTGATTGCTCTCTTTCTGATTGTAAGCGGGTGGTTCTTCTTTTCCACCTTTTTCATATTCGGGCGAGCGGATCTAAGGGATTTTTTCTCATTTTTACCCATTACCTTTTCCTTTTTCATACCCGCCATTACCATGCGGCTTTTTTCGGAAGAAAAAAATGTGGGGTCCTATGAAACCCTTCTGACCATGCCCGTCTCTTTTTCGGACATTGCCATTGGAAAATTTTTTGCGGCCACCTTGTTTACGGGCGCCATGCTGCTTCCCACCCTTGCCTATCCCCTGGTGATCTCTTTTATCGGTGATGTGGACCCGGGCCCTGTTGTCGGCGGATACCTGGGGGCTGTTTTGCTGGCAGCTGCCTATTGCAGCATTGGTATTTTTGCCTCGGCCCTGACCCGGAACCAGATCATCGCCTTTCTCATCGGATGTGCCCTTTGTTTTACCCTGACCATCCTTGACCGGATGCTGTTTTTCGTGCCGGAAAAACTGACGGCCTTTGTCGAATTCATAGGGGCCAATTCCCATTTTGCAAATATTTCCAAAGGCATCATAGATTCGCGGGATATCCTTTATTTTATCAGCCTGGTCTTTGTTTTCATTTTTTCAACCTATCTTGTTATGCATGAGAAGAACTAAGGAGACACCATGGGTAATCCATCCATAAAAGAACATTATTTTAAATTTATCCTGTATATTGCTGTGATTGTACTGGTCAACATTGTGGGCATGACCCTGTATTCCAGGATAGACCTGACCCGAAACAAACTCTATTCCCTGTCCGATGCCAGTAAAGATGCCGTGGGCACCCTGTCGGAACCCCTGAGCATCAATGTCTTTTTCTCCAATGATTTGCCGGCCCCTTACAATAACACCGAACGGTATCTTCGGGACCTGCTGGTCGAGTATGCCGCCAATAGCGGCAGGCATTTTAACTATACCTTCTACAATGTTTCCTCCGAACAGGGAGATCTGACAAAACAGGCCGATGACAACCGGGAGATTGCCAAGAATTTTGGGATCCAGCCGGTCCAGATCCGGGTTATGGAAAATGACGAGGTCAAGTTTAAAAACGCTTACATGGGCCTTGTCATCATCCACGGGGATCTCATTGAAAAAATTCCAGCCATCACGGCCACCGACGGTCTGGAATATCAGCTGACCACCGCCATTCAGAAACTCAACAACAAGGTCAGCGCCCTGTTGCGCCAGAAGGACAAAATCCGCGTCACCCTGTATCTATCCTCCTCCCTGAATCCCATTGCCCCCCTCATGGGACTGGATCAACTGCCCCAACTGGCCAAGGGAATAGAAACGACCATTGAGGACCTTAACGCCAAAAACCTGGGGATATTTGAATTTGAGCACAAAGATCTTCAAACCAAAGAAGAGATGGAAACCATTTCCAAAAAATTTGATCTCATGGCCATGACCTGGCCTGAAATCGCCGACAAAAAAATTGCAGCAGGCCATGGGGCGGCAGGCCTTGTAATGGAATACAAAGGACAGGCCACCACCCTGCCCCTTATTTCCACGGTGGAACTGCCCATCATCGGCACCACCTATCAGATGGCCGATCCACAGAGACTGGAACAAGAACTGACCGCCATCATGGAAAAACTGATCGGCATTAACACGAACATCGGATACCTGTCCGACCACGGCACCCCCATGCTGGGACAGGACCGGATGGCCATGATGCAGGGAAGACCCGGCAATGGACTTGAGGTATTCAACCAGCTTTTATCCTCCCGGTACGACATCAAATCCATCGACTTAAAGGAAGACCCCATTCCCGACGGCTTGAATTGTTTGATCATTGCAAAACCCACAGAACCCTTTTCCGATTATGCCCTGTTCCAGATCGACCAGGCCCTGATGAAGGGGACCAATCTTGCCTTTTTTGGCGATGCCTTCAACGAAATGGTGCCCCAGGAAGGAATGGGCATGCCCCCCCAGTATGTCCCCATGGATACGGGTCTGGAAAAGTTATTGAACCACTACGGGATCAGCATGAAACCTGCCTATGTGCTGGACAAGGAGGCCTACAGGCACCAGCTTCCCCAAAACCAGGGCGGTGGAGAACAAACCATCTATTTTGCCCCCATGCTAAAGGAAACCTCCATCAACACCGCCCCCGGGTTCATGAACAATATCAAGGGACTTGTGGCCATGCAGATCTCACCTTTGACCCTTGAAACAAAAAATATCGATACCAGCCGGGTGAGTGCCACCCGGCTTTTGACCTCCTCTAACCAGGCCTGGCTCATGGAGGGCATGATCAACCTGAACCCCATGTTCATTTCCCCGCCGACCGCACCGGAGGATTTTGGCACCTATGACCTTGCCTATCTCCTGGAGGGAAACTTCACCAGTTTTTTTGCGGGAAAACCGATTCCTGAAAGAAAAATAGGGGTAAAAGATATCACCGAAGAGACAGAGACAATGCCGGCAGAGACCAAGGCCCCCGAGGGCCTTATGGCCCAGAACCAGATCCTGGCATCCTCCAAGCCTGCCAAGCTTTTTATACTGGCCTGCTCCCAGATGCTCCAGGACAATATGCTGGATCCTGCTGGCCGCTCCACCAATGCCACCTTTTTGCTGAATGTGATCGATCACCTCAACGGGGAAGACAAAATTGCGGCCATGAGAAGCAAGCAGCAGACCCTAAATCCCCTTGCCGAAATCACGCCGTTTACCAGAGGGGTGATCAAAACCATTAACATCGCCATCCTGCCGACGCTGGTTGTCCTGTTCGGCCTGGGTGTTCTTATTTTACGGAACGCCAAAAAGAAAAGAATCGCAAAGATGTTTAACGTCTAACAAGGAACCCAAACAGATATGAAAAAAGAATATATACTACTGGCCGTGCTCATCCTTGCCCTGAGCGCCTATCTTGTATTTAAAAAGGACAACCAGCGCAATTACACCCTGCCCCAACCTGCGGCCATCGAGAAAGGAAAAATTGGCCGGATGGTCATCACCCCAAAAAAGGATTCCGATGGCCGTATAATTGAACTGAAAAAAGACAAGGACGTCTGGGAGGTGACAGATAAAAAGTTTGCCGCTGATATGACGGCCGTCAATCATCTGCTGGATGCTGCAAGAAACCTTAGGCTATCTGCCCTTATTTCCGAAAGCGCGGATCTTGTCCGGTATGACCTGGATGAGACCCGGGCCATTGGGGTAAGGGTATCCAGCGGCAAAGAGACCCTTCTGGAATTTAAGATCGGCAAAACCGCCCCCAGCGGAAATCATACCTTTGTCATGCTAGAAGGCGACACCAGAATCTATCAGGCAGACGGCAGCTTTAGAAATGCCTTTGATACCACGGTTGACGCTCTCCGGGACAAACGGGTCTTCACCTTCAAGGAAGAGGCCATTAAACGCATCACCCTGGAAAAAGGAGGAGTATCCAAAGTTCTCGATGCGGTCCAGCTGCCGGAGGGCAAAGAGAAACCCTCTGTTTCATGGAGAGTTGAAGACACCCCCCTGCCGGACAGCGAGGCCCTGACAAATCTGCTATCTTCCCTGTCATTTCTGGCATGTGAGCGTTTTCCCGACACAATTTCAAAACAAGAACTGGAAAAAGAATCCCCAACCTGTAAAATAACCCTTGAAACTGAAACCCAAATGGTTCTAAATCTCTTTGACCGGGACAACGGGGAAACACTTTTCGGGACCTCTTCCACAAGTCCCTATGCCTTCATCCTGGAATCCTATAAGGGGAAAGACATCCTTTCCTATGTGGATAAAATTGCAGGGCTTGACGCGGAAACAAAAAAATAGCTGAAAAGTGACTCGGTTTCTCAAAACAGTATATCAGCCCTATAAATGGCTCATGGTGATTCCCTTTGTGTTCTTGATTACCCTTGTTTTGGGGCTGATCTGCATTGCGGTGGGATGTATCTTCAGCCAGGATGCAGCAAATGTACTGGCTGTTACCTGGTCCCGTCTGTGTTGCGCCATCGCCCCCTTAAGGGTCATTGTCAAGGGAAGAAAAAATTATAGCCGCCACCACACCTATGTGGTGGTGGCCAACCATCAAAGCATGGCAGATATTCCCATGATCCACGGATTCTTGGGGTTGAAAATAAAATGGGTGATGAAAAAAGAACTGGGGGAAATTCCGGTTTTCGGACCTGCCTGCCGGCAGCTGGGCTGCATTTTCATTGACAGATCAAATCAAAAGGAGGCCATCCACTCCATCCGGACAGCCCAAAAAAAATTGTCCCCAAAAGCCTCGGTGCTCTTTTTTGCAGAAGGAAAGAGGAGCCGGGACGGAAACCTAATGCCGTTTAAAAAAGGGGCCTTTGTCTTTGCCATGGAGACCGGACTTCCCATACTGCCCATTACGGTTAAGAATTCTTATAAAATTCTGCCCACAGGCTCCCTTGATCTGACCCCGGGAACAATTGAGATAATCGTCCACCGCCCCATATACATATCGGCCCATGAAACGGACCGGCTGGACGAAATAATAGAAAATACCCGTCGGACAATTTCCAGCGGACTTTAGAACCAGATTTTGGTTTTTTTTATTTTTTCTTTCTGATATAATTTTTGGCACTTGAATATTGACGTTCCCCCTGATTAAGGAAAAATCATGGTCTCAAAAAATCATACCCTCTGCCCAGATGCCCGGGCCAAAATTCTGGTTATGGATGACGAACTGCATATCCGCACCATTACCCAGAAAATGCTCGAAAAATTTGGCTATTCCGTGGTTTTGGCCGAAACAGGACAAGAGGCGATCGAGCGCTATTTTGAAGCACATGAACAAAAGGCCCCTTTCTCCATGGTGATCCTGGACCTGACCATTCCCGGCGGTATGGGGGGCGAAGATGCCTCAAAAAAGATCCTCGAACTGGATCCCCACGCATGTATTGTTTTATCTTCAGGAGATTCAAACAATCCGGTCATGTCTGATTACAAGGCATATGGACTCAAGGGGACTATCCCAAAACCCTATCGCCTTAATGAATTAAAAAAAATAATCGATCAATTGATCAATACCCCTTAAACCGCTTAAAATCAGAACCAAAAGCGCCTTCCCCTTCTTCACTCCACTTTACCCCCCAATACCCCTAATTTTGGGCACCACCCCCAGGATCGCCAGAAACATAACGCATTGATTTTAAATGT
>JAHIVS010000701.1 GCA_018816605.1 Pseudomonadota bacterium | reverse complement strand
CTTAGAATTCAACCCTTCAAACCATGTTTGGTCTGACTTGCTCAGCGTGTACGGTGTCCATAGAACCCAATCAGTCAAGTGTGGGAGGTGTTTTACAGTTTTGTCCAAAGAGTCTGTAATTTGGTTCTTGCTCGATGCTGTCAAGCTTCCAGCCTTTGTTAGGTCAAATTTCTTGCACTGCCACCCATACCAGCGAGAAGCATCTCCTAAAGCCGGACAGTCCTGGTTTAAATTAAGATGGAACTCTACACCGGGTTGATTTTTCAAGGCCATAAATTGGCCATATTGCGACCAATGTGCACGAGCTATACCACGACATAAATTTTCAAAATTAATACGTGGATCACCCGGAAGTTTCTCAAAACAAGACCAATCTAAAGACACAATTATTTTCCTCTTCCGTATTCTTCGTCTGGATGGTCGTGAGCACTATACACTTGTACTTTAGCTCCTTGATGAATAAGGAGCTTCAAGAATACTGATATATCGCTTTCTTCTGTTTTAAGTACCACTTTATTCCCATCAACCTCTAAAGAGTTTTCATAACGAAACTGCTCTAACTCTTCTGGCCCAAAGATATAAAGATCCTTCTCTCGCAAGATCTCCATCACTTCATCCGAAAATCTTTGAGGGCGGTTTTCAATACCGCAATCAACCTTGTCGTAAATTTGCTCTGTGACCGCTTCTATTAACTCTTTAGCTTTTTCAGCCTCTTCAATACTTTTAAATTGCCCAATCATAACTAAGTTCATTGAATGCTCAGATCCATATCCATTCCAAACTTTCATTATTGCCTCCTTAATTCGAGTCTCTCAATATTTGTAGAGCATCCATGATTTCTACATCATTTATTAAAACCCCATCTTGAACAAAAGAATTTGTTTTAAGAACACCTCTTGCATCGATATGTGCATATGCACTTATTCCATTTTCCATCTCAAATGGCTCACAAACAGGTATTCCGTCAGTGTGGGTTTCACTAATTGATAACCTTACTTTGCCCCGGTAATCACGTATCCATTTCTGCATGGCACGCTCTGTGGATTCATCTATACTTATTCCCCGACCAACTGATACTTCAGGAAGAAGTAAAAGTTCTGAAGCACCTATATTTTCAACGAGCTTAACTACCTCATTTAAATCGTCTAATGTTGCTGAATTTACCAGATAATTTACCCCGAAAGGAACTATGTCCTTTAAGAGTTTTATTTTTAAAATGAGTTCGTTAAAAGATCGCCTACGATAATTTTCATATGTGGTGCCTATTCCATCCATGCTTACACGAATGAAATGTACTTTACCTGATAACTTTTTTAGGAAAGAATCGGTTAACCTGTGACCATGTGTTGTCATCGTTACTACAAGGGTTGTTTCGTTCACAGCATATTCGCAAAGCTCGATTAATCTCGGATATAAAGTAGGTTCTCCACCTCCAAAACCCACTCCTATACAACCGTTTATATCGAGAATATGAAGCCAGTTCGTAAGTAGATTAAAATCTAAAATTGCCTTTTGTTTTGGGGCATAACAATGCGAACAAGACAGATCACATGTATTAGTTAAAGCTATTGAGACTTGCCGAGGAGCTTTTGACCAGCGCTGTACCGGGATCACAACTTCATCAATAAGAATATTGCTACCTGTCCCTCTATTAAATAGGTGCAAACCATCAGGGCCAAAGCGAGATTTATAATTGCTAAAACTGTTGGTATATCTATTATTTGAATAATCTTCTACCATGCCTCACCGTATTCAAAATAAACCAAACACAACTTTGGATCGAACGCAAACATCTGCGGTTTACCCGTCAGCATGTTTTTGTTGGGATCTCCGCATTTATCATTCTTATATTGTTTATATTTTTCAACGATTGTTGTATTTTTTCAACAATTCCTCTATGCTATACAACCATATTTAATTTTCAAATGAGATTTCTTGAAAATCTTACCATTATTTCAGGTTTAATATGGCACAATCATCACCATATGATTTTGATGTTTATCAGCCTCGCAATCCCAAAGCAAGCGCTTATTACAAGTGCGTTGAAAACCATTTTGAAGAGTTGGAGCAAGTATGGGATGACATGTATAAATCCCGGTACGGCTATTGGCGCACTTACGTCATGACTGTGATTTACAAATATCTGGATTGTGGTGACCTTCATTTCGGATTTGCCAGGGTCAAATGCGAAGATTGTGGTCATGAGTATTTATTGGCGTTCTCTTGTAAACGTCGGCATTTTTGTCCCTCATGTCATCAGAAAAGGGTTGTTGAGTATGGAGAATGGCTGCTGACTAATGTTTTAAAGGATGTCCCTTATAAACAGTGGGTTTTCAGCATTCCAAAACGGTTGCGGATTTATTTTCTTTATGATCGCAAATTGCTGGCAAAACTCTCTATATGTGCATGGAATGTTATCACGGCTTACCTTAAATCCACTGTGCCATATGATGATGCTGTTCCCGGTGCCAGTATTGCTGTGCAGACCTATGGTGACTTTCTCAACTTCAATCCTCATCTCCACGCCATAGTTTCAGATGGATCTTTCCTGAAAGATGGCAGCTTTCAGGCTGCATCAGTATTTATGCTTGAAGACCTGGGAGAGGCATTTCAGTATGAGGTGCTAAAAATGCTCAAGAAAGAGGGAAAGATAAATGATGCCATTGTTGAGAACATGCTTTCATGGCATCATTCAGGTTTTAACGTCTATATTGGTGACAGAATTGAACCTGATGATAAAGCCGGGCTTGGCAATCTGGCAAGATATATCATTCGTGCCTGTTTTTCCCAGGAAAGAATGGTTTATATCCCGGCAAAAAAGTCTGATGATGGTGTTTCCAAAGTTATTTATACATCCAAGGATAGAAAAACCCGAAAAGTGTTTACTGCTTTGGACTGGCTTGCCAGGTTGGTAACACATATTCCCAGCAGATATGAGCATACTGTGAGATATTATGGCTATTTCTCTAATAAGTCCCGGGGGATGAGAAAGAAAGCAGACATGGATGATGTTATCCCGACAATCATACCAAATGAGTTGTCTTCCAGCGAAGCAAGACAAAATTGGGCACGGTTGGTCCAAAAAATTTATGAAGTCGATCCTTTGGTTTGTCCAAAGTGCCAGGGCCAAATGAAAATCATCTCTATCATTGATGATTTTGAAATAATTGATAAGATTTTAAAACATTTGAATCTCTGGGATATCCGCAACCATGATCCGCCTGAAGTTGAATCTGTTCATATTCCTGAATTAACATATGTTGAAGATTCTGGTTATGATAATTCAGGCTCCCAGATTCCAGCATTTGACACCTTTTGGAGCTGATATTTTTAAAATTGATTTGAGGGATTACAGGTGTCCTATACTCAAATTCAGCCATATTTTGACTTTCCCAGCCTATTTTAACATTAATTATTCTTTACAACCAACGTCTATTTTTCTTTTCAAATAGCTCTTCACCCCGCCCCAGGAAGAACACAACATGTTGTGTTCTTCCTGGGGCGGGGGTATATTTTTCAGAGTTATAGCAATTTTTTAGCTGTTTCTTGACAAAAGGCAAAAAAGCATTTACTTATCCTTAGACCGGCATTGTTACAATCAGCGCCCCGTATGCCCGCACTCTCAATGAGCCCTGCGCCTGCAGCCGTTGCAGAACAAAAGATATAGACCGTCATTTTGATATTCGCGACTTGGACACCGGCCAATCTGCTTGAAGCGGCGTTTAGCCCCGCAGACTCCAGAAAGAGTCCAAAGGCTGACTTTTTCGTAAAGAAACTGGCAAGAAACAGGATCGCTGCTACGATGTAGACCGGAAACGGCAGGCCGAGAATATAACCGCCATTGATGTAATAGAACGCTTCAGAGGTTACGGTTATGATCTTTCCACCGGTAATCAATTGTGCTATGCCGCGGCCGGCAACCATCAATATCAAGGTCGCGACCATGGGTTGGATATGGATTCTCGATACGAGAAACCCATTCCAGGCTCCGCAAGCTACACCAGCGATAATAGCCAATAGTATCGCCATACCCACATTTCCACCAAGAAACGGCAGAATATTTCCGTTGATCACACTGCATGCGATTGCTCCAGAGATTGCCATGACTGATCCAACAGAGATATCGATTCCACCTGATGCGATCACAAAGGTCATCCCAATCGCAAGGAGCATCAGTTTGCTTCCATTCCGAAAGATGTCGATCAACCGGCCATAAAGATGGCCATCGACAATAGTGATTTTTGCGAACGTTCCCCTGGAGATGATCAGATTGAAGAATATGATCGACAAGAAGATCACCATTGGCCAAAATATCTGCTTTTTCTTAGAATTCAACCCTTCAAACCATGTTTGGTCTGACTTGCTCAGCGTGTACGGTGTCCATAGAACCCAATCAGTCAAGTGTGGGAGGTGTTTTACAGTTTTGTCCAAAGAGTCTGTAATTTGGTTCTTGCTCGATGCTGT
>JAHIVS010000048.1 GCA_018816605.1 Pseudomonadota bacterium | reverse complement strand
TGGCCCCGGTGTCAGGTTCTGCTTCCAAATCAATATCTTGGGCTGCCATGACAAGCGCTGTCATGGGAAGATAGGGCAAAAGTTTCATCAATGAACCGCCATTGGCATCCAGCACCTGATTTTCCCTTATCCGGCAAGGTAAAAACACGAGTGTTGTTTGGGCAGACATTTCAATGATCGTCTCCACGCTGTCATCCGGCACAATGACCGGGTCTGCATCAATACGGATGTCATCCATCAGTTTCGTCAAGTCATTGTGCTCGATGTCCCTTTCCCCATCGGTCTCACAGGAAAGCACACGAATGGCAGCCCCGGACCAGGTGCTGTGGCGGGTTACCAAATAGGCAAGCAACAGCATCAAGCGGCTGGTGGCATCTCCCTTCCACCAGACATCAATGCAGTGTTCCTTTGGTTTTTGGGCTGCAATTTTTTGCCATCGATGATCATCTGCATTCAAAATAACAATATTTAACCCTTCCCGGTAAGCAATTCTGAGGTTTTCTGCATACCGGCTCGCGTCAATGCCAGAAATGCCCCTCCCCAGTTCGTCCATCCAGTTGATCAAGGCGGTGTTGGCTTTTAAGGGGCCGATACCGAAGGACTGGATGATGATCGGCAGGGCCTGGGAAATATCAGAAACAGGGACAACCAATGAATAGGCGGTGCTGTTAATCTTTTTTATCTGGACGGATAATTCCCGGAACACCTGGGCCTGCAGTTGTTTTGTTTTTATCCCCTGACCCGGAACCAGGCGAACGGCTGCCGTCATTCCGGAGCCCCCCTCAAGCCATCCTGAAAAATCAAGGATGGACTTTACCCGCTTTGAATCCCGGGTAAACGCCAGGATAACCGGCCGCCAGTCACGGTCGTGTTCAACCTCTGCTGCTGCGGCATTGAGGTTTTCCTTTGTCTGCTTCAGATAATGGGATCGTCGGCTGTCTGCCCAGCGGGCAAGGCCTTTTTTCTGTTTTAAGTATTGATAAACCGCCAAAAGGATGAAAACCGCCATAATCCCACTCTGGATATCAATGGCCAGAATGGCCCCGGCACAGGTGATAAATCCGACAAGGCTCAGCCAGGGATTGAACCAGCGAAACCGTGGCCTGAAAGAGGGACTCTGGGTTCTGGATTCATAAAAGGTAGCATAGTTGATCAGGGCATAGGAAATCAAAAAAAACATGGACACCACCTGGGCGATTAGATTCAACTGCCCAAGCGAAATGGTTGCAAGGGCAATGATCCCGGACAACAGAACCCCGCGCCTCGGGTTATCGGAAACCCCCTCCCCTTTGGCAAAGGGATTCAGTATTTTAAAAATCTTGTCTTTGGCAATGGATTGTAGAATCCGCGGTGCGCCCAGAAAAGATGCCATGGCCGATGACAGGGTTGCCGCAACCATGCCTGCGGAAATGAGCCAGGGTACCAGGGCCACTTTTTTCATGATGCCGTAATCCGTCATCAACGCTTCATTGGGAATCGAACCGGACATCACAATGGCCACAAGATAATATATGACCATGGACACGCCCACGGCCATAAAGGTTCCCAAAGGAATTGCCCGCCCCGGGTCTTTTAGATCCCCGGACATGTTGACTCCTTGCGTAAATCCCGTCACCGCAGGGAAAAAAACCGCAAAGAGAACCCAGAACGGCAATCCGTGTTCCGGTGCCCTGAAATTTTGCCTGATCAGCCCTGCATCCCAGTGCAGAATGCCGCCGACAAAAAAGGAAATCAATGCCAGTACCAGCAAGACCATAACCACATATTGAAATTTGGTTGCCCAGTCCGCCCCTAACCAGGCAAAGAAAAATAAAATCACAACCGAAACGATGGCAATGGAGGCGGTAGACACAAACGGTATCGGCGGCAGAAACGTTAACATGGCTTCGGCAAACCCCACACAATAAAAGGCAATGGAGACGGACTGGGCCAGGAACAGAACCAGTCCGATGGCACCGCCGAATTGAACCCCCAGGGTTCTGGAAATCAGGTAATACGCGCCGCCCCCCTTCACGTGAATATTGGTTGCAATGGCGGACAGCGACATGGTGGTGAGAATTGACACAAGATTTGCAATGGTAATAAGGATCAGAACCTTTCCAAGCCCTGCATGGCCAACGGTATATCCCATTCTCAGGAAAAGGATCAGCCCGAGAATGGTTAGAATACTCGGGGTAAAAACGCCTGAAAATACGCCCAGCTTATGGTCCTTTGCTTCTGTCGATTTGTTCAAATGAAGGGGTGTCCTTTCGGATTATTTATACCATGATGGATGTTAGCGGCTTTCTGTCATTAAATATAAGAACCAATTTTTTGTCAAACAGATATCCTCTTATTTGGGTATCACATTATCAAATGCAAATGATCAGGAAGAGAGTTCATGCCTTGTTCCTGGCCCAGGGCCAAAGCCTCTTAGACAATATACTCCAATGCGTGCCTGACCTCTTTGAGGTATCCTTCGGCAATTTTTCTTTCAAAATCTTTATTCAAGGCTGCGATAAGCTCTGCCATGGCCGCTTCTCTGTCTGCATCAAAATTGGATTCTATACTTTTTTTAACCGAATCATATAGCGATCTGATTTTTCAAAGGGGAGTTGATAATGATCTGTCTTGATTTCAAATTGAGACAGAAGTTCCGGGGTGATTTCTTCAGGGGCCTGCTTCCCCTTAAGTGCATAGATTTTTCCTTCTGGTTTTAGCAATGGAAGAGCAAATCCGACAAATTTTTCAAGCCCGGCAAAGGCCCGGGAGATTACGGCATCATAGGTTCCGGCATGGGAATCATCTCCTGCCAGATCCTCCACCCGACAATGAAGTGCCTCTATGTTTTTCAGTCCCAGGGTTCGGATCACATGTTTTAAAAAAGTGACCTTTTTCCTGGATGAATCCACCAGAACAAATTCAATGCCGGGATTGAGGATTTTCAGAGGGATGGAGGGAAATCCCCCCCCGGTTCCCATATCCATCATTTTTTTTTCCTGTCCCAAAAAGGGCTGAACCGCCAGGGCATCAATGAAATGCTTTTCCGCCATGGCCTGTGGCTCAACAATTGCCGTCAGGTTTATTTTTTTATTCCATAAAATCAATTGGGTCGCGTGGGCGGCCATCAGGGATACCTGTTCATCGGTAATCGCCACTTGTATTTTTTGACACCCCTGCTTTAGACGATCGGAAAATTTGCGCATACCGGGAGTTGTTGAATGAGAAGAGGTATCCATTGAGCTTTTCCTTAATTTCCCAGCAGCAGACTGGTATTGGTG
>JAHIVS010000395.1 GCA_018816605.1 Pseudomonadota bacterium | reverse complement strand
CTCTTCTATCCAATGCATATGAATTAAAACCAAAGACAACGCAACGGATTCCCTCACGTCTTTTTTCTTCCAAGAATCAGCAGCCCGCCCCCCCCCACCAGAGCAATTGCGCCAATGATAGGCGGCAACGGAATCGTCTCGGTTTTATCCGTTGTTACGGTCAGCGGACCGATGTCAATCACTTTTTCTCTGGTCGTGTAAGTGATCCCCTGATAACCAAAAGATGCTATCCCTAGGACAATTAATATGGCGGCAATAATTATAGTTGGCTTCATGTTCCTCCTGGTTTTTGATGATATGTTTCTGTACTTTCTGCTGATTGTTTTTTCAGTATTTGTGCCGGGGTCTTATAAGCCCGCATCCTACAGTTTATTTGAATTTTTTTTATAGTATCCATTTGGATTATGCCTCAAATGATTTTCAAGGGGCTGCCGGTGGAAAAGGTCGCATACTGCCTTTGGTCATATGTGACCCTATTTTGATCTGCTTTGGTTGACGACCTGACCGGAGGAAAAACACAGCCCGATAGGATTGCCGGACCCATTGTTAAAAAGAGAGTGCCAGGGTCAGAGAGCCGATGGTTTGCCCCTGTTTCTGATTATCAAACTCTTGGGTTCGAAAAAGATGCCGGTAGGTCAGTTTGAACATGTTGATACTGTAGGAGACGCCAAGGGAAAGGTCTGCCACCAAGGGTTTTTTATCAACACTCTGGCTGTCCCGGAAGGTGTTGCCGTCCAAAAAGATGTCATGGGCGACTGCCTCAATCTGGGAACTTGCAAACATATGAACTCCCCATGCGGTTTTCCATGGTTTTGAACCTGGGATGACAGGTGCGCTGACCCCGGCTCCGGCACGGATCACGTCCGACCCGAAGTCTTCCGGAATATTATACCCGAAGCGGATTTCACCACCGGCACTGGTTGATGTTCGCACGTTCCCCAGCGTTACTCCGGCACGGGAAATCAAATCATAGCTCAAAAAATCAAACCAATCCCTGCTGTCCAGCCGCCATTTGCGCTGCCAGGAAAACCGAACGGCCGGTTCATTGTGAAGCTGATTATCCCATCCTTTGGCGGTGGGAATATCTCTTAAGTCATGGACCGTGTTCTGGGCCTGTTCCGCTTTGGAAGCAGAACCCACAACACCCAAAACGATTTCAAGGGTATCCAGCTTGAGATGGGTTTTGCTGTGCAGGGCAAGCCCCCCATAAAGAAAACCGGCATAGGGCCTGTCATCTTCAAATGCTGTTGTTGCCTGGGTATCTGAAGGGGTATAGATCTGTTGTCCGAATAAAACACCGACATTATGAACGCTGGCCGGATTGTCGGAAAGGGGGAGGGCTTTTATGAACGGCAAAGAAAATCTTGGCAGGCGAAGATCATCCTCATATTGTTGCAGATCTTTTGAAAGCCAGGTGATCTGGAAAGCGTTGGTATAATATTCGTCCGTACCACCGAACAAATCGTTTTCAAAGAACAATTGAATGGTTTGAAGTTCAGAAGGGGCTTTAGACCATGCAGGTGCCGGTAAAAACAAGGTAAAAAAAATAATGAGGATACAGAGACTGCTGAGTCGCATAATTAGGGATTTCATCTTACATTCTCCAGCGGTTTTTCATGAGCAGATAGGACATGAAAAAGGTTAATAGTCCGACAAAAAATAAATAGATCCATGCCGGAAACAAGGTTGATAGAATCCTGTCATCCAGCAGGATTGACCGGATGGATTCAAAAAGAGGATATGACGGCAAAAATGGCGCCATAGTTGATAATTTTTGTGAAAACTCGGACAAGGCAGAAGGAAGAAGGTGGGGCAGATAGAAGATAACGCCTAGGGTTCTGGCGCCGGCCTGGCTTTTACATAAAAAGCCCAGAAAAATTCCATAGGCACTAAAACAAAAACTGCCGACGCCGATAAATGCGACATAACTTGGGACATTTCCAAAAGAAAATCTTCCCATCAGATGGAGAAACAGGACAGCCATGAAGATTAAAACCATGCCCAGAAATAATTTGGCCACAAGCCATTCAATTTCCCGCATGGGCGTCTGCAAAAGCGCAAGCAGTAATTTTTTTTCCTTTTCTTCAGCAATTTGCGCAGGCATGATGATGAAGCTTACCAGCATGACCAGCATGAGGATCCATGTGGGCAAGGTTTGTCTTTGAATTCCACCTTTCTGAAGCGGCTTGATATCTGAAATCCAGTTGATGCCGGTTCCTTCGATTGCTTTTTGTAACGCTGAAAAGCTCTCTACTATTTGAAGGGACAATACGGATTCTTTTTTTAAAACAACCAGAACCAGACGGATATTTTCTTTTTCAGGCCGTATCAACAAGCCGTCGATTTTTTTTTCTTTTAACCATGTATTGCCTTGCTCTTCACTTGAAACCAATACAATCGAAAAAAGCCTATCGGCGGATTGAATAGCTTCAACAATAACAGGAGGATATATTTGTGATTGAATCAGTCCGATGTTGGTTTTTTTAACATCAACACCGGCTTCATCTACCAACGTCAAAGAGATATAAACAAAAAACGGAATGAAAAGAATTAAAAAGATGGACTTATTCTTGAAGGCAATGGCCAAATCATTCACGGTTAATGTAATGATATTTCTTATCATTATTGATAAAGCTTCTCATGAATGTCTGATTGGAAATAGGATTGGGGCGATCCATCAAAAACCAGAACGCCCTGATGAAGTACAACAATTCGGGTGGCCAGGGTTTTTATCTCTTCTGGCCGATGGGAAGTGAAAATAATTGTTTTCCCGGAAGAATGAAATTCTTTGAGCAGCCTGTAAATTTCCTTTGTCATCTCAAAGTCTATTCCTGAAGTCGGTTCATCAAACAAAAGCACGGACGGATCTGCCAAAAGGGATCGTCCGATGCTCACCCTTTGCCGTAATCCTTTTGATAAAACCTGTATCCTGTTCGTGCGGAAAGGCAACAGATTGAATGCCTTTAAAATTTCTTCAATTCTTGAGAAAGGAACGTGAAACAGGCGGGCAAATAGTTTAAGATTATCTTCAACGGTAAAAAAATCAAACAGATTGGGCGTTTCCGGAACAAAACCGATTTTCCGCACAATTGCCAATCTGTTTTTGAGGTCGATATTGTCCACAAAAACCTGCCCGCTGTCAGGGATGAGCCAGCCGGCCAAAAGTTTCAACAAAGTGGATTTTCCCGCACCATTATGCCCGATAAGGGCAATCAGTTCCCCTTGTTTCACCTCAAGTTGAAACGGCAGCAACCCTCTTTTTTCCTTATATGTTTTTGAAAGATTCCGAATCTTAATCAGCATAAAACGATTCTTTTTTATCCGCATAAATGTTTGATGACTTTGACCGGGAATTCCTGTCAAAGTCATCGCTTAAGATGTAAAGCAAGGATTCTTCAATAAAACCCTTACGTCCGCTGAACCAAATAAACAATCGCGAACACCAAAGCCACCACAACCAGAACGCCGATAACAAATCCCATTTTGTTTCTCCTTTAAAAGTAATAATTTATGCTCTCTATGTGTACAGGTACCAAAGATTGACAACGGAGTAAGGCAGGACGCAAATAGCGTGCTAGTATCGTCATTTTATCAATCAATCTGCCTGCCGATATCCTCAAAGGCATCCACGACCATCCCCGTTCCAACCGCAATTAGCAGGATATCCTGGGCCACGCGCACGAAGCGGTGCCGTGGCGGTGGCGGCCCCAATTGCACAAGAATGGTTGACGGAAGCTCATAAAAAATGATGTCTCTGGGAAGCCGCCGGCCTTTGCTCCATTTTTTTGCATGGCCGGGAGGTATGCAGCGATTGCCTTTCTTGGCAAGGCCCGGCGGACAATGTCCCTTCCGAAATTGTCCGGAATAATATTCGTGGATGAACATCTGCTTTTGTTCGGTGAAGTGCCCGCCTTTCTGGGAACTATTTTTATTTTTCTCGTAAGCGTTCCCATGATCAGAATCCCTATGGTCTTTGTGGCTTTCGTTCGTTTTTTCCTGTTTGTGGTGTTGGCCCTTTTTGCCGCCACCCTCTGCCGGCTTTCCTGCCAGTGCCGTACTGGTTGAACATATAAAGATAAACGCCAGTGTAAGGCATATCTGAAACATAAACCGCTGCATGATTTTGACTCCCATTCAAAAGATTAAAAATAAACTTAAAGGTTTTCTATGCCGTCATCTGACAAAAAGGGTCGCATCTATCCATAGGGCCATAGTTGACCTCGTTTTCAGAAATTAAATCCGGTTGTCAGGAATGGATTATTTACGCAATGAGCGCTTGGATCTTCTCAAGGGCCGGAATCTATCTGGAAATTCAGGATACATTAACGATATATTCGTCATATGGGACTCCCTGGGTCCTGACCGCTTCAATGGCCGCCATTCCCTGGAGATGGGAAACCGTGTAAATCATTATGTTCAGGGGTTTGCTTAAAAGGGGTTTGGTTCCCAGCAGAACCCCGAACCTGTGGGATTTGATATGCAGATCCATGTCTTCACGGGTTTGCCACTCCTGGATCAGGCAAAGACGGTTTTTGTCCTGGATATCACAAAAAACAGAACAGCCTTTGCACCCTTTTTCCCGGCTCACAGGTTCCATCAGCGAAACAAGGGTCTGGGTAACCTCCATCTGCTTATCCGCAAGAACATTCAGGATAATTTTGACTACGATCATTGTGATCCCCTTTTTTATGCCTGGCAGTTTGGACGAATCCAGGATTTTGACCATAGCCTGATTTTGGCTACGACCTTAATGTTTACCCGATTCAGCGTTTAATCAAAAAGAGATTAAAGCAATCTTCATGCCAAAGCCTGCCCCTGTTTTTGATGACACTGCCTTTCCTGCTGATTTAATGAAAGAATCGGTCCTGGAAAAAAAAGAGAGGAGATTAAAAAAAATGCAGAATAAAGGCCAAATATGGCCATTGGTCATATTCGACCTTGATTTTAGGGTTTGCGGATGTCCAGCTTTCGCATACGGGCCCGCAGGGTACTGCGGTTGAGTCCGAGAATCTGGGCAGCGCTGTTTTGACCGCTGACTTTCCAATGGGTCTGTTCAAGCATACGGACAATATAATCCCGCTCCACTGCCTCCAAGGTCTTCAGGTTTTTGCTTAAATAGGCAAAGGGCTTGTTCAGATCATCGACCAGATGCAGCTTTGGGCCTGACGAGCTAATCATGGCCCGCTCAAGAACATTTTCCAGCTCCCTGACATTTCCCGGCCAGTGATAATTTTCTAGGGTAGTCATTACGCTTTTGGGAATGATGCCGGTCTCCTTCCCCATCCGTTTGGCGATTTTTTTGATATAAAATTCCACCAGCAGCGGGATGTCCTCTATCCGGTCTCTTAGGGGCGGCATGGTAATGGGGAAAACATTGAGCCGGTACCAGAGATCATCCCGGAACCTTCCCTGCCGGACCTCTTCTTCAAGATTCCGGTTAGTGGCGGCAATAATTCTGGTGTCCACCTTGAGGGTGCGGGAACTGCCCAGCCGCTCAAATTCACCCTCCTGGATCACGCGCAGCAGCTTGGACTGCAGCTCCAGGGGCAGCTCTCCGATTTCATCTAAAAAAAGGGTGGCCCCGTCCGCGATCTCAAACCGCCCCAGGCGAAGGGAATTGGAACCTGTAAACGCCCCTTTTTCATGGCCGAACAATTCGCTTTCAATCAGGTTTGAGGGCAGGGCGGCACAGTTTACCTTTACAAGCGCCCTGTTGTTGCGTTTGCCGGAGCCGTGAATGGCGCGGGCCACAAGTTCCTTGCCGGTTCCGGTTTCACCCAAAACCAATACCGTGGTATCGCTTTGGGCAATCTGTTCCACTTTATAGAGCACATATTTCAAGGCATCGCTTTGTCCGATGATGTTCTCATGGTTATGTTCCAGCTTGATCTCTTCTTTCAGGTAGGCTCTTTCCTCTTCCAGCTGCTCTTTGAGATTTTTTATTTCAGAAAGGGCGTCTTCTGCAGTCTGTTTTCGTTTTTCAGCCTCCTGCCTTGCCAGGACAAGTTCGGCTGTGCGGGTTTCAACGATTTTTTCAAGATCTCTTTTATAATATTCACGCTCGGTCACATCCTCAATGGCCAGAAGGATCAATTGTGGATGCGTTTCATCCTGGTAGATCCTCCGGGCGTTCAGATGCATGATCTTAGGTCCGATGGTTTCAAAATCATGCTCCACCTCAAAATCATTGTAAACTGAGTTTTCCGGCAGGGCCTGTTCAAGCAGCTCTCTGAGCCTGGGGATATTCCACTGCCCATTGCCAAGATCATATATCAATGTTCCTTTGGTCTCTTCAGGCGTAACGCAAAATGTTTTGTAGAAAGAGGGGTTGGCATCTACCACCTTAAGGTAGACATCAAGCACCACGAGCGGCTCTCGAACTGAACCCAGGATGTTGTTGAAAATATCCAAAAACGCTTTTTGCACGGATCAGATCCTTTCTTAAAAACATGATCATGGAGAAAACAGAATAAGGTTGCCCAATGCCGGAACACACAATTAAACACTTGATACAATAGAGCGATTGTTGATTTTTGTCAAAGGACGGTTTAAAAATTTCGGGGATTTAAGCCGACAATTCGCGCGCTTCGGGTAGAGTTGGCTTCTCTTTGCTTGCTTAATCAGGCACATAAGACTATCATACAAAATAAATGTGATGGTACCCCACTCGTTTTGGTAATTTTTTTTTCGATTCTTAATTTTTCATAAAATAAAGGAAGGTATCGCAAGGCAGGTTCACTTGATGGGAAAAACAGATCCTTTCATTTCATAAACACCATGCAGACAGTTTAATTGCATCCTTAAAACCGGAGGTCATACGTGCAAGAATTTCAACGGGCCATTTTAACCCATGGCGGTTCCGCCTCTGATCCTCATAATTCCGACGGGCCACAAGCGGCGGCAAAAACCGGGATGGCATTGATGGAAAATGGCCAATCTGCTTTATCTGCAGTGGTTCGTGCGGTAAGATCTTTAGAAGATGACCCACGGTTAAATGCCGGGCTTGGCTCACAACTCAGGGCTGATGGCTGCACAATCCGGCAGGATGCATCCTGTATGACAAGCAATGGTCAATTTGGGGCTGTTGCAGGCATTCAGAATCCTGTTGATCTGGCCCGGGGTGTATTGCTTTTATCTCCCCATATCCTCCTTGCGGGCGATGGTGCCCGATTTTTTGCAAAAGAACAGGATATGCCCATAATGGTGTTAAAGGGTTCTGATGGTAAAAAGCCAAGCGCCTCTTCCTGCGATACCGTGGGATCAGTGGCCTTTGACGGAACCAGTTTTGCTGCGGCCTTAAGTTCCGGCGGGCTTGAAGACGGCATGGCATGGTCCTGTCTTACGGAGAAAAAATAGTTATGGCGGTAAATGCTTTTTTTCTGGGGCGTCTCATTGCCATTGGCGGGAATGAAGACAAGGTGAATGAATTACTTGTGCTGAAACGGGTTGTCAGGGAAGTCGGAAAACCGGACTACAAGGTAGGCGTCATCACCACTGCAAGCCAAGAACCCGAAAAGCGGGGCCAGGAGTATCAAAAGGTATTTAAGACCCTTGGCGCGTCTGAGGTAAAAATTTTAACCATTAGAACACGGGCACAGGCAAATGACGCTGCACTTGTCAAAACCCTTGAAGATGTTGATTTGATTTTTCTTACCGGTGGTGACCAGTTGAGACTGACAACCATTATGGGCGGATCAAACATACTGGTTGCGATTCAAAACCGACTTGAAGCAGGTGCCCTCATTGCCGGTACCAGTGCAGGAGCTGCTGTCTTTTCAGATACCATGATTTATGAAGGAGAAAGTGAAGAAGGTCTGCTTAAAGGCAGAGTCCTCATGACAGCCGGATTTGGTTTTGTAAATAATATTGTTTTTGATACCCATTTTATGGCAAGGGGCCGTATCGGACGTCTGGTCCAGATTGTTACAACAAATCCGACCTGCATCGGCGTCGGTATCGGTGAAGATTCAGGTGTTATCCTCAAGGGTGACGAGACAGTTGAGGTCATTGGTACGGGCCAGGTCATTATTGTTGACGGCAGCGATATTGTCCATTCCAACATAATGGATATTAAACCGGGCCATCCCATTGCCGTGGAAAATGTGCGCATCCATTCACTGGTGAATGGGTATGGATACAATTTTAAAAACAAGCAATTTTTAATTCCCCCATCATAACAGATCGGAGAACAACGATGATTGAAATAAAAGAGTTGAGAGCTTTGCGTGGCCCCAATCGATATACCCGTCATCCGGTCATATTCATGGTTTTGGATATTAAGGATTATGAGCGCCGCCCTTCGAATAAAATCAAAGGCTTTTCAGATCGACTGGTGAAACGCCTGCCGACCCTCCGGGAGCACGAGTGCTCCATCGGAAAGCCCGGCGGATTTATCCAGAGGCTTGAGAAGGGGACCTGGGCCGGTCATATTATCGAGCATATTGCCATTGAGCTTCAATGTCTGGCTGGAATGGAGGTTGGATATGGGAAAACCCTGGGGACATCCCAAAAGGGAATTTATGTTGTGGTCTTCAGATATCTTGTGGAATCTGCAGGATTAAAAGCAGCCCAAGAGGCCGTGTCCATATTCGAAGCAATCGCTGAAGAGGTGCTGTTTGATGTCAATCCGGTTATTTTTGAGCTCAAAATTTTGCGTGAAGACCATATGCTGGGACCCACAACCTGGAGTATCGTTAAAGAAGCCCTCTCAAGGGATATCCCCTTTATCCGTCTGAATGAAGAAAGCTATATCCAGTTAGGATACGGCGCCCATCAAAAACGGATTCAGGCGTCTATAACCGGCAATACTTCGGCCATTGCCGTGGAATTAGCCGATGAGAAGACAAGGGTAAAGATACACCTGAAAAAATCAGGAATCCCGGTTCCGGACGGTCGGGTGGTTTCAACCCTGGAAGCGGCTGTTGCCGTTTTTCATGAAATTGGCACAGCTGTCGTTGTCAAGCCGGATGTCGGGAACCACGGGAACGGCTCTACGATCAATGTTACGGATCTGGGTCAGCTAAAACAGGCCTTTCATGCAGCCAAAGCCTTTTACCCGGATGTGATTGTTGAAGAATATGTTCATGGGGGGGATTTTCGCCTT
>JAHIVS010000394.1 GCA_018816605.1 Pseudomonadota bacterium | reverse complement strand
TCAATGAACCCCGGAACCCGGGGCAGATACCAGGAGCTGTTCATGAACAAAAAGGTGCAAAAAACCTATGATGCCGTTACAACCTATCCAAGGACCCCCAAGAGAACATCATGGACGATTGAAAACAGGATCATCAAGGGAGATCCCTGGTTTCGGATGAAAGCGGTCCCGGGGATCCCCAATGCGGTCTCAAACATATCCCTTGTGGAATCAAGGGGGAACAGGGCGCTTTTCCGGTTGTCTCCAATCACCGGCAAGAAGCATCAATTGCGGCTCCACCTCAGCGGGCTGGGTTTTGCCATCCTCAATGACCGCTATTACCCGGAACTTTTGCCCGAGAACAAGAATGATTTTTCAGCCCCGCTCCAGCTGCTGGCCAGAAAGATCCAATTTAGGGACCCTGTCTCAAAAAGACAGGTACGCTATGAATCCGATCGCAGGCTTTTGCTATAAAAAAGCTTCTTGTCTTTTAACCGCCAGGGCCACCCATTCTCCTTCATTTATTTCATGGACGATGTAAAGCATGTTCGCCCGAAGGGCTGCCAGGATATCGGGTCTGCGTTCCCGGATAATTCCCGAAAGAATGGCCGTTCCCTTTGGGGCCATCCGGCATTTAAGTTCCGGCATGATATCAACAATCACCTGGGCAATGATGTTGGCCGCAATGAGATCATAGGGTTTTTGGGGTGTCTGATCCAGGGTGGCACAGGAAAGTGTGAATACCCGGGGATCTGTCTGGTTCTTGTCCAGATTTTTTTTGCTGATCCCGATGGCCACTTCGTCCGTATCAATGCCCGCCAGCCGTCCGGCCCCAAGTTTTGCTGCCGCAACCATGAGAATTCCGGACCCGGTCCCCACATCCAGAAAATCCGATCCGGGGATGAGAAATTTTTCGATCATTTGGATGCACATGGCGGTTGTGGGATGGGTTCCCGTGCCGAAGGCCATGCCCGGATCCAAGTGAATGACAATATCATCCGGGGCCGGCTCATGGTCTTTCCATTCCGGTTTGATCACAATCCTATCCGTGATGCGGGTGACGTTGAAATAGCCTTTCCATGCATCTTCCCAGTCCTTTTCATCAACGATTTCCACCTGGATTTTTACCTGGATATCCAAATGGGTCAGATTTTTTGCCCGTGCTGTGATTTTTTCAAGGGTCATCTCCGAGGCATCAATGTCCGGAAGATATCCCACAATGGAATTTTGGTCCGGCAGGGGCAGGGTGTGGGTGCCGAATCCTTCGTCCGGTTCTTCCAGGGGGATGTTGCAGACCACGCCCTTAAGGTTCAAGGAAAAAAAAATGTCACAGATCAGCTCTTCGGCCAGGACAATGTTTTTTGTCTCAAACGCAATTGTAACTTTTTTAAATTTCATGTTTCATAAGTCTTTCTTGAATTTTTTGCAAAAAAGAATTATTTTGCAAATTCGCCATATTGTCAAATAGTATTATGTCTGAACAAAGGAATTATGAATAAGAAAATAGCAAACACCATTGGAGGCGTCCTTATTTTTTTTCTGGCGGCATCCCACAGTGTTGCCAATGCAGAGATCAAGCTGATGGGAGACAAATTCACCTGGCCGCAATCCTTTCGTGTGGATATGAAATCCCTTTTACCCCATGCCCGGACCATCCGCGCCCTTGATCCGAATTTCGAGGAAGACGGCATCACCGCCTTTACCGGTGTGGGGGTCAAGACCCTTTTTGACCAGGCAGGAATTTCCTATGAAACCGGCATCACCATTATCGGGGCAGACCAATATGTGGGATTTTTGTCCAAAGAGCAGGTATCACGGGATATTGCCCTTTTGGCCTGGGAAATGAACGATCAGCCCCTGGGGCAATTAAAGGGCGGCCCTTTGAAAATAGTTTTCCCGGACCAGGCAAAGGTACATGGTTCATGTTATACCTGGTATGTGGAGACCCTCATTGCAGGGCCCATGGACCGGGCCAGTTTAACCGTGCAGATAAAGGGGAGGGAAACAATTTCTTACACCCGGGAAGATCTGGTTCCCTTTGCCGAAAAGCTCAACTCCAGTATGTTTTCAATCCCCCAGGGGTGCCGGAACGCGTTTTTGGATCAGCAGCCGGATAAGATCATTTATGCCGTTCCCTTTTCT
>JAHIVS010000393.1 GCA_018816605.1 Pseudomonadota bacterium | reverse complement strand
GTCTATGATATCGCGGACCGGACCGCCTACGTCCAGCACTATATAGAGCGGTTCGGGTATGCATCCTTTAAAAAGCTTGAAGCCCAGTTTGATTACAGCTTTCCGGTCAATTATGCATACTAAAAAACCGCCCATACCCGATATGTCATGGGCAACACGTCATACACAAGAACAGGTTTAAAGGAATTGTGCAAATGAATGAGACAAAAAAATATATAAAACCAGAACTCATGGCCTGCTGCGGGGCAAGGGAAATACAGGACCGGGATCTGGTGATCGTGGGCACGGGGTTTCCCACCATGTCGGCCAATATCGCCAAGCACATGCACGCCCCCAATGCCGTCATGATGCAGGAATCGGGTGTCATCGACGCAAAGCCCAAACGGCCGGCCCTGTCTGTGGGAGATCCCTGCCTGAATCCGGGTGCGGCAATGATAGGGGGCCTTGTGGACATCATGGGCATGTTCCTCCAGGCAGGCCATGTGGACCTGGGATTTTTATCCGGAAGCCAGGTGGATCAATACGGCAATATCAATACCACAGTGATAGGGGATTATGACACCCCCAAAAGCCGGTTGCCGGGTTCAGGCGGGGCAAACCCCATAGGCGCCCTTGCCCGAAAGACCCTGATCATCGCCCTTCACGATCGGAAACGGCTGGCGGCGCGGGTTGATTTTATCACCACCCCCGGATATATCGACGGACCCGGTGCCAGGGAAAAGTGGGGAATGCCAAAAAATACAGGGCCCCATGCCCTGATCACCAACAAGGGGGTCTTACGGTTTGATGACCGGACAAAACAGGCCTATCTTGATTCCTATCATCCGGGAAACACCATCGAAGAAATCTGCGACCACACCCCCTGGGACCTGAAAATTTCCCCTGCCGTGCATGAGACCCCGGTGCCGACACAAGAAGAACTCCGGGTGATCCGGGAAATTCTGGACCCCTTTGGTATGATCTCCATTTACGAGAAAAAAGGGTATGTCTAGCATCGTCATGAAACACAGAACTTTCTTAATCTTAAGGGGCTGCAATCTGGGAGGTAAGTGTGAATAATACAGAAAAACCCAATTATACGGAAAAACTGGCGCTATTTTGTTCAGGCGTAAGGTTTGAGGACCTTCCCAAGGAGGTCGTCCACAAGGCAAAGCTGTGCATCCTGGACTATGTTGCCAATGTCCATGGGTCCTTAAAACTTGAAGCCGTAAAGAATGTCATCGCCTATATCCGGTCATTGGGCGTTCACGGGAAGGCCAGTGTGCACGGGTGCGGTTTTGCAACCGATATCCACCATGCTGTATTCATCAACGGCACTACGGCCGAGGCCATTGAGGCCCAGGACGGGGTTCGCTTCGGCGGCAACCATCCGGGGGTCTCCGTCATACCGGCGGCCCTGGCAATAGGCCAGGACAGGGGTCTTGGCGGAAAAAAGATCATTGAGGCCCTTGTGGCAGGCTATGAAGCCGCCAACAGGGTGGCCGCTGCCATGCACCCCTGGCACACCCTTGGCGGTTTCCTTCCCACAGGCACCTGCGGAACCTTTGGGGCGGCCGCTGCTGCCGGAAGGCTCTATGACTTTGATGGAAAGACCATGGCCGCAGCCTTGGGGAACGCCGGATTTCTGCTGCCCGTGTCCACGGCTGAAAATCTCATGGGCGGATTCACCGTTAAAATTGTCCAGGGCGGCCAGGCCGCAAGTGCAGGCTTAATGGCGGCAGGGCTTGCCAAAAACCAGGTCACAGGTGCACCCTATATCATCGAAGGGTCTGAACTGAACGGCGGGTTTGCAAAAATCACCACGGCAGCAGACCCGTCCCTGGAACGCCTGACCCAAAATCTTGGACATCCCTATTCGATCATGGACGTCTATTTTAAACCCTATACCGCCTGCAGGCACACCCATGGTGCAGCCCAGGCAGCCCTTGCCATCCGACGGGAAAATTCTTTTACACCTGCAGATATCGAATCCGTCACAGTGTTCTCCTATGGGATTGCCCAGCTGGCGGTGGGAAAACATCTTATGGCAGGGGACTCCTTTGTCTCAGCCCAGTTTTCCATTCCCTATGTGGTCGCTGTTTGTCTTGTGGACGGAGAGCTTGGTCCTTCCCAGCTGACGGAAACGCGGCTTAAAGATACTGGGTTGATTGAATTTTCCAGGAAAGTGATAGTGCAAACCGATGAGACCCTCAACAATGCCTATCCGGATAAGACATCCAGCCGTATTGAAATTTTGTTTAAAAATAAAAGCCTGTTAACAAAACAGGTGGATATTCCCAAGGGCGATCCCAGGGATCCCATGGATGCCCATGATATTTCTTTAAAATTAAAGTGCTTTGCCACAGATATGGACCATGGGAAGCAACAAGGCCTCATCACCGCAATTTTTGATCTTGAAAACCTCGAGAATATTAACGACCTGGCAACATTAATCTGACCCCCTGTATATAAGGAGATAGAAATGGAATTTGGTTTAACCAGAGAACAGACCATGCTGCTTGACAGTTTGCGTGACATGGGAAAACGCGAACGATTCAAGGAATTGGCAGTAGATATAGATACAACAGGGCAATTCCCCCATTCCCTCATGGAAACCTATGGGCGAATCGGACTTCTGGGCATGACCCTATCCTCTGAGTACGGAGGGGAGGGCCTGGACTCTTTGACAGCGATCCTGGCCATCGAAGAACTGGCCAAATTTTCCCCCATGATTGCAGCCCCTGTGTTTGAATCCAATGTGGGGCCGGTCCGGGTGATCAATTTGTTTGGCACAAAACAGCAGAAAGAAGCGATTATTCCCGGTGTGTGCAAGGGGGAATTGAGCGTGTCGGTCTGCATGACCGAAGCCTCGGCCGGATCTGACCTGACAAGCCTTGCCACCAATGTTGAGGAGCAAAAAGACCATTATCTTTTAAACGGGAATAAGGTCTTTATCACCGGTGGGGGTATTGCCAGCCATTATCTGGTCTACACCCGGTTCGAGGGGATAAAAGGATATAAAGGCATCGGTGCCGTTCTCGTCGAAAAGGATACACAGGGATTTACCTTTGGAAAACAGGAACGCTTTTTAGGGCTGCGGGGCATGCCCTCCTGTGCCCTGTATTTTGACAATGTGAAAATTCCCAAGGAAAATCTGGTGATCCGGCCCGGGGATTTTGGAAATCTCATGCTGGCCTTTGATATTGAACGGTGCGGAAACGCTGCCATGTGCCTTGGCATTGCAGCCGGTGCCATTGAAGAAGCCAGAAAATATGCCATGGAGCGAAACGCTTTTAACAGGCCCCTCTGCGAGTTCCAGAATATTCAGTTTTCCTTTGCAGATATGGCCATGAAACTTGATGCGGCAAGGCTGTTGGTCTACCGCGCGGCCGCCGGGGCCGGCAATGGGCTGCCGTCCATTTATGAAGCCTCCATGGGCAAATGCTATGCCAATGAAATGGTAAAGGAGGTCACGGATACGGCTCTGCAGATTCTGGGCGGCTATGGGTACAGCACGGACTATCCTCTGGAAAGAATGCTCAGGGATGCACGGGCATGGCAGGTGGCAGGCGGAAGTCTCCAGATGTTGAAAATCACCATGGCCAGCATGATTTTCGGCCGGAGATTTGATCAGAGAAAATAATGTTTTTTTAGGAGAAATGCCATGAGCGAATATTACAGGGACAAAGCCCATTTGTACGAGATTTATGATCGGTTTCTAACCAGTGTGCTCACCGATGAAAAAATCGGTCCCAAGATGGG
>JAHIVS010000392.1 GCA_018816605.1 Pseudomonadota bacterium | reverse complement strand
AATTGACCGAAGCGAGTGTCAGGGCCAATTTTGAGAGAAGTTTTTCCGATGCAGACATTGACAATATCAAATGGTATCCGCCGGTACCGGCCAACCTGGAATCCATCGAAGGCATGGTCCTGGATAAGGTGAAGGCTTCAAAATAAACCTTTCAGCAGTCCGTTTGAAGGCCATTGGTGCCGAAAGAGTTATGGCAGTCCCCGTGTGTCCATGAATCTTTCGGCCAATGGGCCTTTTAAAGGCCGGGGCACTATTATTTTACCATAATGCGGGTTGGAACAAAGATGCAGACAGACCTTTCAGTTGTTCGGGTGATGAAAAAATTTCAGGAGTTCACAGCGGTTGATGGTGTCTCCTTTGATGTGGAAAAAGGAAAATTTTTTTCTATTTTAGGACCGTCGGGATGTGGGAAAACAACCCTGCTCCGGATGATATCCGGATTTTTTGAACCCACCAGCGGGACCATTGAAATCAATGGGAGAAACATGGCCGGGATTCCGCCCAACAAACGGCCTGTGAATTTGATTTTTCAGAACCTTGCCCTGTTTCCCATGATGAATGTGGGCCAGAACATTGCCTTTGGCCTCGAGCGGCAACGGGAAAAACGCAATGTCATCCGGACAAAAACAGCCCAAATACTGGAACGGGTAGGATTGCCGGGATTTGAAAAAAAAAAGGTGGACCAATTGTCCGGGGGGCAGCGGCAGCGGGTTGCCATTGCCAGAAGCCTGATTCTGGAGCCTGCGGTTTTGCTGCTGGACGAACCCCTTGGCGCCCTGGACCTGAAATTGCGGGAGCAGATGAAAATTGAACTCAAAACCCTCCAGAGCCAGGTGGGAACGACCTTTGTCTATATCACCCATGACCAGTCCGAAGCCCTTGTCATGTCAGACCATGTGGCGGTGATGAACAAGGGCGTATTTGAGCAGGTGGATACGCCCAGAAATCTGTATTCAAAACCGTCCACCCCCTTTGTGGCCAGGTTTGTGGGAGAAAACAACCAGTGGGATGCCCGGGTTATCTCTCTGGACGAGCGAAAGGGCCGTGTGGTTGCTGCCATCATGACACCCGAGGGCCATCGGTTTGAAGCCCGTGTCCAGGGGCAGCTTACCCCGGGCGCTGATATCGATCTTTTTTTACGGCCCGAAGCCATTGTTCTGGAGCCTGACGCTGCCATTGAAGGGCTGAACCGGTTTTCCATCATTGTCAGATCCATTTTGTTTGATGGTGCAAACAGCCGAATTCTTGCCCGGCTGCCGGAATCTGACCGTGAAATCCAGATTTCCCTTCCCCAGACCCGGCAATTTGATCACATAACGCCCGGCAACCGGGTTGACGCGGGATGGAGTCCGGAATCGGGCATGGTGTTTGCCAAAGAAAAAAATAGGGACAGCGACCCAAGAAGGGTGACCCCATGAAGCCGGGTATCCGATGGGGGCTTGTGATTTTCATCTCCCCGGTGCTTGCCTGGCTGACCCTTTTGATCGTGCTTCCCCAGGTGGATATGTTCATCATGGCCATCCGGGCGGAAAATTCCTTGGGCGAGATGGGCTTTTCCCTTGGCAATTTCAAACTCTTTTTTTTGGAACCCATTTATTGGAGAACCTTTGCCAGAACCGCCATCTTCTCTGTTCTGGTGACCTTTCTGACCTTTTTGATCACCATGCCCGTGGCATTTTACATCACCAAGGTGGTCTCCCCAAAATTCCAGGGGTTTCTAGCTGTTCTGGTGCTGATGCCCTTTTGGGTCAGTGAACTTGTCCGGGTATACGGCTGGATGATTCTTCTGCGGGAAAGCGGGGTCATCAATCATTTTCTGCTAAAATTCGGCCTGCTGGATCAGCCCATGGAAATGCTCTATAATGATGTGGCCATGGTCATGGGGCTTGTCTACACTTCCATGCTCTTTATGCTGGTGCCGCTGTTGTCGGCCCTGGAAAGTCTGGATAACAATCTCATAGAAGCCGCCTATGACCTTGGGGGGAATGTAGGGTCCATCGCCACGCGGATTGTCATCCCCCATTGTCTTCCGGGTATTGTCTCCGGCTCCATTGTGGTGTTCATGCTGACCCTTGGCAATTATCTGACTCCCAATCTTATGGGCGGGAAAAACGGCCTCTGGTTCACCGAACAGATCTACAACCAGTTTATTGCAAGCTTTAACTGGAACCAGGGCAGCGCCTTCGGGTTTTTGCTGCTGATTCTTTCGTCAGGGATTATCTGGCTTGGACTAAAACTGACACACCAGCGCCTGGGAAAGGTGGTCCAATGATTCGGAATATTCCCCAGACACGATCCTATTCACAAGGGTTTCGACTCTATGTGCTTCTTTATTTTGTATTTCTTTTTGCGCCCCTGGTCATTACCTGTGTCCTTGCCTTTAACGATTCCATGTTTCCTTCCCTTCCCTGGAAGGGGTTCACCCCGGAATGGTTTACCGGCAATACCGTGGAAAGGACCGGAATCTTCCATGATCAGATCAACCTGGACAGTATCTGGGTCAGCTTCAAGGTGGCTTTTTTTGTATCCATCCTGTCCACATTTGTGGGGACCATGGCCGCCTTTTTGTTTGAACAGGAAGATTTTCCCTTTAAATCGTGGCTTTTTTTTCTGATGCTGGCCCCCCTTGTTATTCCCGGTGTTATTCTGGGTATTTCCATCCTGCTCTTTTCCAATACCCTGGGCCTGTTTTTTGAAACCCATTTCGGGGTTGATGTGGGCCTTTTCAGGCCCGGGTTCTGGCTGGTGGTACTGGGCCAGTTTTCATTCATAACCACCATTGTGACCCTCATTGTTTCTGCCAGACTTAAAAAATTTGATCCTACCCTGGAAGAAGCTGCCATGAACCTGGGGGCAACCCGGTTTGAAACCATTGTGCATATCACCTTAAAATTTTTAAGACCGTCTCTTCTGGGGGCATTGGCTGTTTCTTTTCTCATGTCCTTTGAAAATTTTAATACCACCCTGTTCCTGGTGGGATCCCAGGCAACCCTGCCCATCAATCTCTATCTCCAGGTCCGGGACGGCAGCACGCCTGTCATCAACGCCATTTCCGTGCTCATGATCGGCGGAACCTCTCTGCTAGCCCTGGTGAACCTGTATTTTTCCAGGAGAAAAAACTAGGGTTTTTAGAATCAAAAGAGCTGTGGGAAAAGGAAGACAAGGACAGGTCCAATTGGCATCAATTTATAAAAGCAAGGCGGAGGGTCAAGCATGATCTTCAATATTCTGATTTTGGCGGTAGCCGTATTTCTGGTGGCCCGATTTTTGCCGGGAATCCGGGTTAAAAATTTTTATACTGCCATTCTGGTGGCAATCGTGTATTCAATCATCAATTTTTTCATCGGCTGGCTTCTGATTCTTTTAACCCTGCCCTTCATGATCATAACCTTTGGTCTTTTCAAGCTTATGATCAATGCCTTCATGCTCTGGCTCACAGACAAATTCATGGATGATTTCAAGATTAAGGATTTTTTGACAACCTTTATTGCGGCATTGCTCATTACATTCATAGATACGGCCGTCAGGTGGATGCTGTAACAAAAGGGGCACTGGGTCAGGCGGAGATACAAACCTGACAATTGCCGCAGTCTTCCATGGGGCAGGAAACCGATTTTTTTTCCTGTTGGGCTTTTTTGTATTCTTTGGCTAAAAAGTTATCTGTAACCCTATGGTGCAGTATATTCCAGGGCAGTGCCGTTTTTGGACACTTTTTGTCGGGCATGGGTTTTTCCCGGTAAATGACCCGGTCCAAATAGTCGGCGTTCAGCCGCAGGGCCCGGGTCCAGCCGAACTGGACTGCCGATTCAATAATATCTGCGGTGTGCCTGTCTCCCAAAGAGAGCAGGGCATGACGTTTTGCCTCTCTGAAAGATTCAAACTTTAAAATCACATTGGCTGTTTTCTTCAGGCCCTGGCGGAGGATTTCCGCCCGGTGTTTCAAGAGGGGCTCCCGGGTCATGGCAGACCATTGGAAGGGGGTGCAGGGTTTGGGAATAAACGGGTTGACGCTCAGGGTAATGGTGCCGATTTTTTTCTTTTTTTTTGCGGCCGTTAAAAAAACCGTTTTTATGGACAGGGCCAGCAGAACAATTTCCTCTACATCCTGGTCTGTTTCAAAGGGGAGACCGATCATAAAATAGAGTTTCAGGTTGATGATGCCTTTGTCCACAAGACCTTTGGCTGCAGTTAAAATTTGGGTGCTGGTAATTTTTTTATTAATGATATTTCTCATTCTCTGGGATCCGGCCTCCGGGGCAATGGTGGCGGTTTTTACCCCGGAATCGGAAAGAATCCGGATGATGGGGTCCGTAAGCTTGTCTGCCCTGAGGGAAGAAAAACCAAGCTTCAGACCCTGGTCCCTGGCATACTGGCAGATAAGGCCGATATCCGGGTGGTCCAGAACTGCGGAACTGACCAGTCCTATTTTGTTGGTCTGCGGCTTTGCTT
>JAHIVS010000391.1 GCA_018816605.1 Pseudomonadota bacterium | reverse complement strand
CGGATCGGATAGTTTGCACCTTCCCGTTGATAAAACAAACACACTGTCCCCGTCAAAGGGGGAATGAATCGGCCGGATAGCCCGGGCCAACCCATCCTGGGCCATGATCGCCACCCGTCTCGCCTGGGGTTTAGTCAGCACCGCATCGGTTGCCACGGTCACCAGGGTGGTGTTTTTACCCGTGGGCAGCGCAAAGGTAAAATCCAGGTCCATATTGGATTTTATGCAGGGCATGGCCTGGTGCCCCAGTTCTCCGTTCTGCTCATAGGGAAAGGCCCACATGGTAGAACTTCCCGGCATGGTCACCGACCCCATCGAATTGACGGCAGCAATGGCCCCGACACTGATCTCTACATCACCATCGGAAAAAACAAAGGAGGCACTGCCCAGCCCCCCTTTCAACCCGCCGGAAATAGCACCGAAACCGGCACCCACATTCCCCAGGTCAAAGGATCTGCTTAAGTTCTGGGCGGCTTTAAATCCCAGATCATAATAAGGGGATTTAACCCCCCACTCCTTATCTCCCCCGTTTAACAGATCAAACAAAATAGCAGAGGGTACAATGGGGATAATGGCATCCCCCAGAACAAAGCCTCTTTTTTGGGCCCGGAGGCTTGCCATGACACCGCCGGCAGCATCCAATCCATAAGCAGACCCACCGCTCAGGACGATCCCGTGGACCACATCCACCAGACAATCGGCGTTCAGGGCCTCGGTCTCACGACTACCCGGCCCCCCGCCCCGGATATCGGCCGAGGCAACGCTGGGTTCATCGGGTATGATCACGGTCACGCCGGTTCTGATCTTATCATCCTGAACATTACCCACCTGGATACCCGGAACATCTGTTATCAGATTTTGCTTCCCCACTTTAATCATCTTATCCCCTTTGGGTTCCCCTTATAATAGTCCCATTCGCTTTGTTTGCGACAGGGTTAGTAATAGGAAGGGCCATATATTTTGTCAAGAAAAAACTGGATAATCCAAAACCCTTTCTCCAAGAGGCCTAACCTACCTTGGCTTCAGCCGGACAGATGTTACCTTTTCAGGATGGGAAATGTATTGGCCCCCTGGGGCATCACCGTAATTTTCGGGGAATGGGTGCCGCATTTCTCATATGCGATGGAAAGAGCCTCTTCCATGGTGGTAACCCCTTTAACCCCGGCTTTCCCGGCAAGCTCAATGTTCTTTTCCCGGGTCACCAGAAGAATGTGGCCCAGATTCGCATATTCCAATTGACGAACCGCCACCCACCCTGAAATCAAGAAGTTTTCCCGTACCGCCTTTTCCATTTCAAAGGGTGTGGGATGGGAGAACCAATCGAAAAATTCACCGGGCTCTTTAATATCGGGGCAGTCCGCCAGAATAATGGCAACCCCCCCCTTTTTCATGGCGTATACCGCATTGTCGATGGTCTTTTGGGACTGGTAAAGATTGATGTCTTTCGGGTAACCGCCGGCGGAAGCGATGACAATGTCGGCCTGCTCTTCAATGGCAACCCCGAAGATCTTGTCCACCAGCTGTGTGGCCTTCTGCCAGGCCGAGACCCAGTTGCCGGTAAAAATACCGGTAATATCCCCATCCAGATTGGGAACCACATTGATGATAAAATCCGCCTTGAGAAATGCCGCAACTTCCATCATGTCCTCATGGGAAGGATTTCCAGCGGTTTTCATATTGGCGGAAAGAGGGTTGGAACCGTCTCCCAGGCACTTGCCCATGGCCCACATGTGACTTTGCTGGATGGTCTTAAGAGAAGACACCCCCGGCATGATACTTTTTCTCCCTCCCCCGTAGCCCACCATGTAATGGTAGATCACCCCGCCGGTTAAGATAACCCGGTCTGCCTCGGCCACAATGCGGTTAAAAGAAACCTCGGTTCCCCGGCTGGTTTTACCGTAATAGACCATGTTGTCGGTATCCCAGGCGTTGTGGTTGACCACCCGCACCCGATTGCAGATTTCTTTGGTGCACAATTCTTCCAGCTCTTTTTGCGTATTCTGGCGATGGGCGCCCACGGCAATGATCACCGTAATATCCTTGTCTTCGATACCGGCTTGGTTGAGATGATCGAT
>JAHIVS010000390.1 GCA_018816605.1 Pseudomonadota bacterium | reverse complement strand
TCTCATCATGGGCAGCAATGCTGCCGAAAATCATCCCATCTCCTTCAAATATGTTATCCAGGCCATGGAAAAAGGCGCCAAGCTCATCTCCGTGGATCCGAGGTTCACACGGACCTCTTCCAAGGCAGACATTTATGCGAGCCTTAGATCCGGAACCGATATTGCATTCCTGGGCGGCATGATCAAGTATATTCTGGACAACAAGCTTTATAATAAGGACTATACGGCTGCCTATACCAATGCGCCTTTTATTGTGGGCAAGGATTTTTCTTTTAAAGATGGTCTTTTCTCCGGTTACAAAGGGGCCAATGGAGGAGACGGGCCGTCCCTTGGCAGTTACGACAAATCCAAGTGGGCCTTTGAGATGGACGACAAGGGAATCCCCAAAATGGACCGGACCCTGGCCCATGAACGAAGCGTTTTCCAGCTGATGAAGACCCATTACAACCGCTATGATTTGGACAAGGTGTCCAGTGTCACAGGAACCCCCAAGCAAGACCTTCTGGAAGTATATAAAACCTATGCGGCCAGCGGTGCCAGGGGGAAGGCGGGAACCATCATGTATGCCATGGGCTGGACCCAGCATACCGTAGGCACCCAGATCATCCGGACCATGGCCATGATCCAGCTGCTGCTGGGCAACATGGGGGTTGCCGGTGGAGGGGTGAATGCCCTTCGGGGTGAATCCAATGTCCAGGGTTCCACGGACCATTGCCTTTTGTGGCATATCTGGCCCGGGTATCTGAAGACCCCCAAAGCCTCCAATACAAGTTTAGAGGCCTATAATACCAAATGGACCCCCAAAAGCAATGATCCCCTGTCCGCCAACTGGTGGCAGAACTATCCCAAATATTCCGTGAGCCTGCTCAAATCCTTTTTTGGAGAAAACGCCACAGCGGCCAACGAATTTGGTTACAATTGGCTGCCCAAGGTGGATGATGACAAAGCCTATTCCTGGTTTGATCTGTTTGATGCCATGTACAAGGAAGAAATCAACGGATTCTTTGCCTGGGGACAAAACCCTGCCTGTTCCGGCTCCAATGCCGGCAAAATCAGAAAATCCCTGGAAAAGCTGGACTGGATGGTCAATGTGAACCTGTTTGACAATGAAACCGGTTCCTTCTGGCACGGCCCGGGCGTGGATCCCTCCAAGGTCAAGACCGAAGTGTTCATGCTGCCGGCCTCTGTTTCCGTTGAAAAGGAAGGCAGCATCACCAACTCCGGGCGCTGGATGCAGTGGCGATACCCAGGTCCAAAACCCTTGGGCAACAGCCGTCCCGACGGGGACATCATCATGCACCTGGGCCACCTGATCAAGGAAGAATACAAGAAAGACGGGAAATTTGCCGACCCCATTAAAAACTTGAAATGGGATTATGAAACGGCCGGTGTCTATGATCCCCATAAGACTGCCAAGGAAATCAACGGCTATTTTATCCAGGACACCGAGATTAAGGGAACCGTCTATAAAAAAGGGACCCTGGTCCCAAGCTTTGCCTTTTTACAGGCTGACGGGTCCACCTCGTCGGGCAACTGGCTCTATTGCAATTCCTATACGGAAAAAGGCAACATGTCGGCCCGGCGCTCCCAAAAGGATGCCGTCAACAACATCGGGCTTTACCCGGAATTTGCCTGGTGCTGGCCGGTCAACCGGAGAATTATCTACAACCGCGCCTCCGTGGATCCCAAGGGACAGCCCTGGGATGAAAAAAACTGGGTGGTTCGCTTTGAAGGAGAGGTAAAAGACGGCAAGTATGTTACGAACAAATGGACCGGAGATGTGCCCGACGGCGGCTGGTATCCCCTGGAAAACCCGGATGGAACCAAACGAACGGATGCCAAATCTCCCTTTATCATGAGAAAGCACGGCTATGGACAGATTTTTGGCCCGGGCCTGGCAGACGGTCCTTTTCCCGAGCATTACGAACCCCTTGAGTGCCCGGTTGAAAAAAACTATTTTTCCTCCCAGATGATCAACCCCACTGCGGTTGTCTATTCGACCAAGGATGACCAGCATGCCACCTGCGATCCCCGCTTTCCCTTTGTGGGCACCACCTACCGGGTGACCGAACACTGGCAGACGGGCCTTATGACCCGTCCCCAGGAATGGCTCATGGAACTTCAGCCCAATGTGTTTGTGGAGATGAGCGAGGAACTGGCCAAGCTGCGGGGCATTGAAAACGGAGAACGGGTGAAGGTCAGTTCCGCCCGGGCAAGTCTTGATTGCATCGCAGTTGTCACCAAACGGTTCAAACCCTTTAAAATCGGATATGCAACGGTTCACCAGGTAGGAATCCCCTGGCACTATGGATGGCGCTGGCCTTCCACGGGCGCGGAAGAAAGCGCCAATCTTCTGACCCCCCCGGCCGGAGATCCCAATACCCGGATTCCTGAAACCAAAGCATTCATGGTCAACGTGACAAAGCTGTAAGGAGGCGACCCAACATGACAAAATCATTTTTTATCGATACAACCGTTTGTACAGCCTGCAGAGGCTGCCAGGTGGCATGCAAGCAATGGCACGACCTGCCGGCAGAAGCCACGGTGAACACTGGCAGCTTTCAAAATCCGGCAGACCTCTCTTTTTCCACCTACAAGCTGGTGAAAATGAACGAGACGGTCATAGACAACCAGCTCAACTGGCTTTTTTTCCCGGACCAGTGCCGCCACTGCATTGATGCCCCGTGCCTTGAAACCGCCTTTGACCCCAATGCCATTTACCAGGATACCGCCACCGGTGCAATCCTGTACACGGCCCAAACCAAGGGGCTGGATGCCGATGCCATCATCGGCTCCTGTCCCTATAATATCCCCAGAAAAGGTCCGGACGGCAGCATTTCCAAGTGTGACATGTGCAACGACAGGGTCCACAACGGATTGAAACCCGCCTGCGTTCAGACCTGCCCCACCGGAACCATGAACTTTGGCGACAGGGAAGAGATGATGGCATTGGCCCAGACACGGCTGAAAACCATCCAGAAAAAATACCCCAAAGCCATGCTCCTGAACCCGGATGACCTCAATGTCATCTACCTTACGGCCCATGATCCCGACCTTTATGCCGAGTATGCCGTGGCAAGCACGGACCGGAAAAACATGAGCCGGGCAGTTGCCATCCGCAAGATGATGGGGCCCTTTGCCAGGCTGATGAAGGTATAAACAGGTTCATTTGTAACCATTTCTAACCCTAACCCCGGGGAAATTTCCCCGGGGTTTTCCAAGGAAACACCCCATGACCCAGATGTGCAGACCAGCGATTTCAACACAAGAGATATTACGGGCCGCCGGCATATTGCAGAAAGCAAGACCTGCCTATGGCGCTTTGATAGATTTTTATGGGCAGGTGTTCGTGGCCCAGGCCCAAAGTTTAAGCCGAATTCAGCTTGATCCCATTGTCCTGGACCCCGGGCTTCTGGCACTCAAACAAGACAATGCCATGCCCCTGATCGACCCTTCCCAGTTTTTAATTGACCCAGAGCAGGCAGACAGCCTTTTCAGACAAATCTGCAATTTGGCTATGGCCCATGCACCCAAACTTTCCACCAGCGGAAAAAGGCTTTCAGACGCCCTCATTGGTGGAGATCTTAACCTTGCATCTGTTTTTGCAACCCTGCTCAGCGACCAGGATCTGGAACCCATGGCCAAAAAGCTTGATATACCGGCAGATGAATTGTCCCTTTTTGCCTTCAGTGCCATGGCACCCTCCATCCAGTCCTGTTCGGCCCAGTTGTCGGCCTATCTTAAGGAGGGAGCTGAATTTAAAAAAGGATACTGCCCTGTTTGCGGCAGCCATCCGGACACCGCCTTTCTGGACCAGGAGGGAAAACGGTTTTTATTGTGCAGTCTCTGCGCCCACGAGTGGCTGACCCTTCGCATGGGATGTGTATTCTGTGATACCCCTGACCAGCAGGGCCAGGAATATTTTTTTTCCAATGAAGAAAAAGAATACCGGGTGTATGTGTGCGACAATTGCCGCCATTATTTAAAACTGGTGGATTTACGGCAGCTGGACCGGGCCTTTGTCCCGAAACTGGAACAGATTACCACCCTGCACCTGGATTTTAAGGCCCAGGAAAAAGGGTATACCGGACCTTTCACAAAAACAAAAGCCTAAAAATAATCCTTGCCGCGAAAAAGGAGATATGACCATGAAAAAATACCTTGCCCTCCTGGTGATGACCGCTTTCTTGATACCCTGGGCAACCGGCCTGTGCGACCCGATAAAAATGGATCTTGATTTCAGGCTCCCGGTTCCGGAAGATGCCGCCCATGTCGGCTATCTGGGACTTGAAAAAAAAGGGGAGCTTTTCGCCTTAAATCAGATCCAGACCAAGATCCTGATCATTGAGATCTTTTCCATGTACTGCCCCATTTGCCAGCGGGAAGCCGCGGATGTAAATTCAGTGTTTGAGATGATTCAGGCAAACCCATCCCTGAAGGATCAGGTAAAACTCATTGGTATTGGTGCGGGGAATTCCGCCTTTGAGGTGGAGTTTTTCAAAGAAAATTACCAGATCCGATTTCCCCTGTTCAGTGACACAAATTTTGAGATCCACAAACGAATCGGAGAGGTGGGCACCCCGCATTTTGTCGGGTTAAAACCCCATAAAAACAAAGGTCTTGAAATTTTTTATTCCCAGTCCGGAGAGATCACGGACCCCAAAGCGTTTTTAGAAACCCTGATCCGGGCATCGGGTTTGAAGCTGTAGAGGAGATCCAATGAAAACAAATATCTGCGCGGGAATGGTTTTTTTGTTCCTTGTCCTGCCGGCAGTGTCCCTGGGAGCCTCTGCTGCCTATGGAAAAAAAATATACGACCCGGGCCTGCTTGCGCCCTTAGACAGCGAGCTTCTCATAGGTCTGGGCCAGAGCGCGCCGGATTTTACCCTGCCGGCGGTCTCGGGAAAATCAATCACCCTGAGCCGGTTCAGAGGGAAAAAAAATGTATTGATCTCCTTTATCCCGGCTGCCTGGACCCCGGTCTGCTCACACCAGTGGCCCGGATACAATATTGCAAAACCCCTGTTTGAAGCCCATGA
>JAHIVS010000389.1 GCA_018816605.1 Pseudomonadota bacterium | reverse complement strand
CTCAATCAGGGCGCCGATGGCCAGGTTTTTATTTCTCGGGTGGAAAAACATGTTTTGTGCCGGGTAGAAAACAGGGCACTGGGGCTTGCACTTTCCGCACCGCACACAATTGGCAATATTTAAGGCCAGATGGGACAGGGAGCCGTGTTTTAAAATCCTGGCCTCCAGCTCGAGCAGGTTAAAGGAAGGGGTAAAAACCTTGTTGATGATGTTGGTTTCCATGAGTTTTCCCGGATTCATCATGCCCCCCGGATCAATGTCCTTTCGATAGGCCGTAAATTCATCCACAATGGCCTGGTCCAGGTATTTAAACTTGGTAATTCCGATGCCATGCTCTCCGGAAACAACACCGTTCAGGGCAATTGCCTTTCCCATCACCTTGTCGGCAGCTTTGTTGGCCCGTTCCATCATGTCCCTGTCATTGGACAAGACCGGGATGTTCACATGGACATTGCCGTCCCCTGCATGCATGTGGGTGGCAATCACGATGAGGCGGCTGCTGGTGGTCTTGTAAATTTTCTCAATATTTTCCAGCAGCCGGCTGTACCCCCTGAGACTTTCCGTTACCTGCTGGTAAAAATTTTTAGAATGGATGGCCGCCTCCAGGGCATCCCTGGAGGCAATTTCCAGTTTTTTCCGTGTGGCATAGGCCAGATCCTTTGCCCGGCCGATTTTTTTGCTCAGCCATTCCGGATCTGCCAGGGGAACGGCCGTATCCAGATACAAGACAATATCCTGGATAATGCAGGTCTGGTTGTACTTTTTCTCTTCCAGGTTGGCCTGGTCAACGTACCGGACAAAATCGGCCAGACTGTCAATGGGCAGAACGATATCCTCATTGAGCTTAAAGGCGTTGGTATGGGCGGCAATGGCACCGAGCCGTTTTCTATCGTCCCAGAACCGGCTGGCTTCGGTTGCATCCTTGGCAATGGTTACCCCGGTTTTGTCAAAGGGGCTTAAGATGTCACCAAGGGTCGCAATTCCACGGTCAAGGGCCAGGCTGTCATTGGAAACCATGTCAATGAGCAGTACTGCCTTGAGCCGGTCGCCCACCGACTGCTTGGTTTTGTATTTAATGGCCTTGATATATTCCTCATCAAAATGTTCCAATGCCATGAGAGAGGGGAACTTGGGAGAAGGATCAGACAAACGCTGGCTGTTAAAGGTGTTGGCAATGGCAGTGATCACCTGACCGGCCTCGGTCATGTCATTGCCGAAAAATTCAACGCAGCAGGTGCGTTTGAATTTAAATGCAGGATAGAGAAGAAAACTGGCCGATGTAATGATCCCGTCACAGCCTTCTTTTTGAATACCGGGAAGCCGGTTCAGGGTTTTGTTGGTCACATCCTTTCCCAGTCCTTTTTTCCGGATTTGGTCTCCGGTGAGACGGATGGTCTCCTTCAGCAGCCCCTTGTTATCTTTAATGTGAAAAACAAGGGTATCTTCGGGAAGAATTTTTCTTAAGGGGTGATCCTGGCGTTCGATTGTATACGACCGCCCGTCGGGCAGGGTCATTTTATAGGAGAGCACATTGTCAATGGCGGTACCAAAGAGCACGGCGGTTTTACCGCCGGCATTTTCAGACAAATTTCCCCCGATGGTGCAGGCCCAGGCCGATGTGGGGTCGGTGGCAAAAATCAGGTCACAGGCTTTGGCCGCATCCATGGCGTCCTGGGTGATGACCCCGGCCTCAAGCTCTATGCTGGCATAGGTCTTGCCCTGGTGATTGGTGGCATACCCAATGGGAGATATCCGGTTGAGCTTTTCCGTGTTGATGATCACACAAGCGTGTGCCAGGGGGGTCGCCCCCCCGGTCAATCCGGTACCGGCTCCCCTGGGAATGATACAAAACCCCAGGGCTTTTATCTTTTTTATCAACAGCGGAACCTGTTTTTCCCGGTCCGGTCTTAGAACGGCAATGGGTGAAAACCTTCGCCAGTCTGTGGCATCGGTGGTATGGGCCGTGATGTTAAACGGGTCAAAATAGATATTTTTTTTCCCGATCACAGGCCCCAGATACCGCAGAATCCGGTGCTGGTCTGCGGTGACCGACTTGATCTGACGGCAAAGGGAATCAAGGGCATGCCTACAGGTTTTCAAAACGCCCAGAACAGCTGCATGGGTTGCATTTTCCTGGATGGTTTTGAAATCATTCTCAAATTCTGCAAACAATCGCTTCCGCTGGAGCGGGTGTTCCACCAGTTCCTGGAACAAAAAGGGATTTCTCTGGATAATAAACAGATCCCCCATAAATCTGTGCAACAGGCGGGAGGACCTCCCTGTTCCTTTTTGGGTCTCAAGGGACCGTATCTCTTCCAGGAAGAAAGATCCAAAAAGATGATCAATGATCTGGTCGTCGTCTGCTGAGGTGTAGTTATAAGGGATCTTTCTTTTTGGATCTATCATACCGGGTGTTTAAATGAACCTATAATTCAAAGGTTGTCATGTTAATGACAAGGCCAAGGTCTACAATTTCCTGCACCACATCAGGGGGCACAGGGGTATCCGTCCTGAGGAAGATGATATTTCTCTGG